>DNNV01000289.1:0-288 GCA_003497505.1 Clostridiales bacterium
CATCAAATGATTATGGAAGAAGAAAAGGATTTTAGAAAAGAGGAAATTTTCTTTTTCCTTTTGGAGCAGCTGATTGAAGAATATACAGAGCAGGAAGTGCCGGCAGGAAATACAGAGCAAAGTACGGAAGTAAGAGCCATTTGTGAATTCTTAGAAAATCACTACATGGAGAATATTACGCTCGATGACCTCTGCAAGCTGACCGGATTAAGCAAATACTATCTGCTTAGATCTTTTACTAAGCAAAAGGGAATATCTCCTTATAGTTACTTGGAAACGATACGAGTT
>DNNV01000289.1:464-3842 GCA_003497505.1 Clostridiales bacterium
GACAAAGCAAAGAAAATGATGGAACAAGGCGTTTTACCAATAGATGTAGCCCTACAGACAGGCTTTACCGATCAGAGCCACTTTTCTAATTTTTTCAAGAAGTTTATAGGGCTGACGCCAAAGCAGTATATGAATATTTTCAAAGATACTCGCAGTTGAATCTTTGCATAGAAAGGATTTGACAGAAAAAAAGAGAACATGGAACTCTGTGGTAAAATATTGGGTGCGGTAAATACCAGTGTTTATATTTATATGGTTCCGGTGATAACCGTTATTGCCGTGTTTGGAATAGTACTTACACTGATGGGATTATTTAATACGGAAATTAAAACCTCTGCAATGCAAAAGGAGCTGAAAAGATGAGCGATTACAATATGAAATGCGTAATGATTATAGATTCTGAACTGCCAATAGGCATTATGGCAAACACCGCTGCTATTTTAGGTACCACGTTAGGAAAGCATATCCCTGAACAGATAGGAGAGGATGTAACAGATGCTTCCGGCCAATCACACTTGGGTATTATTACGCTTCCGGTTACAATGCTGCGTGGAGACAAGGCAATATTGAAAGATTTGCGAGAGCGCTTGTATGGCCCGGAATTTATCGACCTGGTAGTTGTTGATTTTTCTGATGTTGCGCAAAGCTGTAACATATACGGTGAATATATTGCAAAGGCAGCAACCACTGCGGAGCGAGACCATAATTACTTTGGGATTGCCATTTATGGAAACAAGAAAAAGGTAAACAAGCTAACCGGTTTTATGCCGCTTTTAAGATAATGTAATGGTTGTTTAAGAATGAAGGTTATTGTATTGACAAAACTATTGCATAAGATGTTCAAACAAATACAAATAATATTGTGAATAAAGAGTTGCTGCAATGTGATAATCATTGCAGCAACTTTTTTAATATGCTGAATTAATTTTTGTGATTAATCATTTCCATTAGAATTTTCTCGCTTGTAATCGGCAGGGTTCGTATGTTT
The DNA here is from genome assembly GCA_003497505.1 of Clostridiales bacterium. Taxonomy (GTDB): domain Bacteria; phylum Bacillota; class Clostridia; order Tissierellales; family Sedimentibacteraceae; genus Sedimentibacter. The sequence goes on from DNNV01000289.1 coordinate 1,453, forward strand.
ACCTTTGAAGCGTTGTAAACGGCATTTGCAATTGCTGGAGGCGGAGTATTTATTACAAGTTCTCCAATTGATTTTGCTCCGAAGGGACCAGTTGGTTCATAGCTTGGCTCAAAGTCAATCCTGATAGTGCCAACATCCAGGCGTGAAGGTATTTTGTACTGCATGAAGGAATCATTGAGCATACGTCCTTCACTGTCATACTGTATATCCTCATACATTGCCATTCCTATTCCCTGCACGATTCCGCCTTCGGCCTGAACCCTCGCCAGGTTTGGATTGATTACGGTTCCGCAGTCTATTACTCCAACATAGTCAATTATGTCCACCTTGCCTGTAAGTTTGTCAAGCTCGATTTCCACCAATCCTGCCATAAATGGAGGAGGAGAGGTTGGAGAGTAGTGAGATTCTTCAGCTGTAAGATATGCATTTGTTCCCACGTAGCTTGCATAGCCTATTTCTGACAAGGATATGCTTCTGTTGTCACTTATGCAGTAAACCTTGCTGCCGTCAAATTCGGCATCTTCTTCCGTACAGCCTAAAAGTCTCGCACCCTCGGCAAATATTTTTTTCCTGAGAGATTCACATGCTTTTACAACAGCCATTCCTGTAATGTATGTTGTGCTGGAGGCATAGGAGCCAGTGTCGTAGGGTGATAAATCCGTATCCACGCCGTGAACAACAATATTGTCATATTCTGTATCAAGGCAATCTGCAGCCATCTGAGCAAGTATTGTGTCGCAGCCTGTTCCCATATCCGTAGCGCCAATCATAAGGGTGTAAAAGCCGTCATCATTCAACCGAACTTCGACTGCGCCCACATCGCAGGATGAAATTCCGGAGCCCTGCATTGCAACGGCGCATCCAACAGAACGAACCTTGTTGTTTCCAATGTCTTTTGCAGGATATTTCTCATCCCATTTAATCATTTTCTTGGCCGTTTCAAGGCATTTATCGAGATTGCAGCTTTTTAATTCCTCATTATAGTATGTGGGCATTATTTTTCCCACGTGATTTTGCGTAATCATGTTTTTCATTCTTAAAACAGTAGGGTCAATATCAAGCTTTGCAGCCAGCTCATTTACGGCAGATTCCAAAGCGAAGAAGCCCTGGGTTGCACCATAGCCTCTGTAGGCGCCTGCACCCATTGTGTTTGAGTAAACAACATCAAAATCAAATTTATATGCATTTGCATTGTATATTGTCATTGCCTTGTGACCGGACAGCCCAACAGTTGTGGGGCCGTGGTCTCCATATGCTCCGGCATTCCAGAGAGAGTACATATGAATTGCTTTTATTATTCCGTTTTCATCGGCACCAAGCTTTATTTTTATTTCGGCCTCATGTCTGGGGCTTCCGTTTGTAAAGCTTTCTTTTCTTGAATAAATCATTTTTGCGGGTTTTCCTGTTTTCAATGTCACTATGGCAGGAAATATTTCGCTTACCACTGACTGCTTTGCGCCGAAACCTCCGCCTATTCTGGGCTTTATTACGCGGATTTTGGATTTCGGAATCTGCAGCGCATTTGCAAGTATTCTTCTTGCATGGAAGGGAACCTGTGTTGAGCTTATAACATTCAGCCTTCCGTAGGCATCAATGCTGGTATATGTTCTGAAGGTTTCCATCATTGTCTGGTTGTTTGCCCTAGTGCTGTAAGTTTCTTCTATTATATGAGCGCAGTTTTTGAATTCTTCTTCCACGCTTCCAATTTCCATTGCTTCACAGGAGCACAGGTTTCTTTTGTTGTCTGCTCCGACTTCACATAGTGCTTTGAAATCCTCTTCGGGATGGACGAGTATTTCATTGTCTTTTGCCTCTCTGTAGTCCAACAGAGGTTTAAGCACCTGGTACTTTACCTTTATCATGCTCAGCGCTTTATCGATGGATTTTTCATCTCTGCCGGCAACTATTGCAACGGGGTCTCCCACACATCTCAGTCTTTTATCAAGTATGAGCCTGTCGTATGGGCTGGGTTCCGGATATGTCTGTCCTGCCGTTGTAAACCTTGCTTGGGGAACATCCTCATATGTGAGTATGCATTCTATTCCTGCGACATTTTTAGCCTTTTCGGCGTTTATTTCTTCAATCAAAGCATGGGCATGGGGGCTTCTCAGCAGCTTTACAATCAGGCTGTTCCCCTGAGTTATATCGTCCGTATATACAGGCTTGCCTGTCACAAGGGACATTGCATCTTTTTTTCTTACACCCTTATTAACAAACTTCATGTGAACACTCCTTTTTACTCTTAATGTCCAGATATTTTTTAATAGCTCTAAGCTGTCCCATATATCCTGTGCATCTGCACAAATTTCCTTCAAGATATTTTTTGATTTCATCCTCTGTAGGATTTTTTAATTCTCTTGTCATAGATATTACGCTCATAATGAAGCCGG
>DNNV01000121.1 GCA_003497505.1 Clostridiales bacterium
ACATAATAGGCTCCGCAATTTCCACTGCGGCGGTATTGATAGCACCATTTACGTCAAATTTATTTATGCTTGGACTTTTCTTTTTAGTATTCGGAATTGGGCGTTCCCTTTTATCAATTGCCGTAGATTCTCTGGTTCCGGTTCTTTCCCTGGGTTTTGAATCCATATTGATGAATGTGACACATTTCATGTACGGATTGGGAAGCTTTGCGGGACAAAGGGCATACGGACAGCTGCTGTCAGCAGGGATACCATGGAGGACGATTTACATGTACCTCGGAATATTCTTCATTGCTTCAATAATACTGTCCACCACAATCAAAACTCCGGATGTGCACCTTAAAAGCGACGGAGCCTTCGGACAGAAGGAGCTCTACAGAAATCCGCTGATTTACATGTTTGTAATTGCACTTACCTTCGTTCTCGTAACTGAGGCTGTAATAAACACATGGTTTATAAGCTACATGAGAGGCTCCTACGGACTGAGTCCCGCAGAGGCATCAAGGTATGCATCTGTATTCTTCCTGACATTTGCTCTGGGAAGATTGTTTGGCGGGTTTGTAATCAACAAAATTGGTGATTCAAGAGGAATGAAGCTGTTTTTATGCATGGCGGCTCTGTGCCTCATCGCCGGACTTCAGTTGAAGCGCGGCGGACTGATGCTGATGGCTTCATCGGGACTGTTTATATCAATAATGTTCCCTACAATGATGGTAATAATAACTTCAGCTTTTAAGCAAAATGCATCCATGGCAATCAGCCTGGTTGTTACAATAAGCAACATTCTGTTCGTCATCATATTTGCACTTATGGGTAGACTTAACGACTGGCTTGGAACATACACGGCATTTTACGCGGCACCGATATCAATAGCATGCTGCCTGACCGCACTTACATTTGTTACAAGAAAACTGAAAACATCAACTCAATAATCGGAGGTACATATGTCAATAGAAAGACTCATTATTCCGGAACACTATACAAGTAAGCTATCGCTTCTGGAAACACAAATTGCAATAAAGAAAATAAAGGACTTTTTTGAATCAGAGCTGGCAAAAAACCTATCCCTCATAAGGGTATCCGCCCCGCTGATGGTAAGACCCGAATCAGGATTGAACGATGATTTGAACGGCTTTGAAAGGGCAGTGCGATTCGATATGCTTGAAACAAAGTATGACGTTGAAATCGTACAATCACTGGCTAAATGGAAGAGGATGGCCCTTGGCAGCTACCGCTTCGACACATATACCGGTCTATACACAGACATGAATGCAATCCGCAGGGATGAGGACTTGGATAACATACATTCTATTTATGTTGACCAATGGGACTGGGAAAAAATAATAAAGAAAGAAGACCGCACAAAGGATACTCTCAAACATATTGTGCGTCAGATATATAGCGCATTTAAGTCAACGGAGATGCATCTGAGAAGCCTGTATCCATTTTTAAGAAATGAGCTTCCCGAAGAAATTCACTTCCTGACCACAGAAGAGCTGTTTCAGCTTTATCCTGACAAAACACCAAAGGAAAGAGAATATCTCATAACAAAAGAAAAAAAAGCCGTATTCCTCATGGAAGTGGGCTGCAAGCTTTCTGACGGCACAATCCACGACGGACGCGCCGCCGACTATGACGACTGGTTCTTAAACGGAGATATTCTGTTTTACTTCTCAACTCTGGACATCGCCCTTGAGCTTTCTTCAATGGGTATAAGAGTTGACAAGGATGCATTGCTCGGCCAGCTCGAAGAAAGAAACCAATTGCACAAGGCTCAATACCCCTTCCACCAAGACGTAATCAATGAAAGGGTCCCCTTCACCATAGGCGGTGGTATAGGTCAATCAAGAATGTGCATGTACTTCCTGCAAAAAGCCCACATAGGCGAGGTTCAAGCCTCCGTATGGCACGAGGATATGAAGGAGCTCTGCAGAAGGAATGAGATACATTTGCTGTAGAACCATTTAAAAATTTGTTATTTACTGCCATGCACATGTGTTTGGCAGTATTTTATTGAATGTTATTACAAATATTATTAAATCTCACCCTTATACTCTATTGATTGAATTACATATGGAACTATATCCAAATACCGGATGTCCATACTAATTGACAATTTAATTACACTGGTAGGTGCAATTTGAATGAGAGCATCTATTATAAATGATGTATTGTCCATAGATTCATTTATGGAAATATTAGATATTTGATACAAGTAGTTATAACCTTGTTTTGTTTTTGAGATAATCCCTCCCAAATATGTAGGAGTGTATCTAGCATCAGGATACTCTAATACCGTCCATTCATTATACCCGAGCAGTCCCAGAGAATATTCGTCCAATACAAATGTACCATCAACAGAATAAATTCCATCAATATCTATTTGATTATAAAGTCCTGTCTCATGATCATCATATGCAAATTCGGTTGTTTCGAATTCGGCATTGTTTGCAAGTAAAAAATTGGGTATATCTATTGTTATATAAACAGGCTTTTCAAGATTTTTTGATTTGCGTACATTTTCAAAATTCTCTCCCCAGCTTGCATTGAACATGAATTTTACAGTTTTTAGTCTTGCTTTTATTTCATCCGGCACCGTGGAACTATATTCGTCGTATGTACCTCTTTGTGATACGCTACGATTTGAAGTCTTGTATTTTGCATCGTTGCCGATAGTACAGGATGTAGATAAATATACTAATAAGACTGATAAAAACACTACTGCTAAAATAGTAAATAATCTATTTCTTTTCATACATTCCATATTCATCCCTCATCTTAAAGTTTGCCTTACCTTATAGCACCATTATAGCTCATCTCTGCAGATAAATGCAGCCAATTGACTTCAAGCCCCTTGCTTGTTAATCATTAAAATTCAGTTTATACAATATTCTTCGACCGCTATTTGGATCATTATATTGAAAATTATAATCATCAACCCACTTGGGCCCAAAATCTTTAGCAATGGATGTTGCAACTTTTATTTTTTTATTTGTGAAAATATTGTATACAAACAAATTAACTTCTGTGCCACTTTGGCTAAATTCATTATAAGTATCAATATCACGAAGCATAGGATAATCGCTGTAACAAATCCACCCTGTTTTCATATTTAATTCAGATTCAACATAATCAGCCTTATTTTCTATAATCTCATAATTGAATGTTTCTGTATCAAATATTAGAAATTCTACATTACCCCCTGCATAG
>DNNV01000233.1 GCA_003497505.1 Clostridiales bacterium
AATTAAATACTTTTTTTAGTAAACGTTTGCATTTTGTATTGATTAAAATTTAATTATATGCTATAATTCTAAAATAATCACGCTAACTCAGTAATAAAAATATTAACCGTGAGGTATGGTATGATAAAAATAGGAAGAATTCTATGCATTGCATTGGCACTTTGCCTGATTGGGAATAATGTATATGGATTTACTAATAAGACATTGAATGAGGACGCGACAAAGGCCAACCTTGAGGAAACCTATGGAATCAACATTGTAATTCCTGTCGGGGAAGAGTACACGGACTATGGAGATTGCATGATGGTGTTGGAGTGCGGATTAAGAAGATTCCAAAAGGGAATGATTAAAGAAATCACAAAGTATTATTTAGACAATAAAATAACGACAAATATTATATTAAGCAAAACTGAAAAAATAGGCGACTTATTCTATGAGTACAAATTAAATACCGATAGCGCTGATATACATCTTAATGTACTTAAAAAAAGCCTTTACCATGATACCTGTGCGGCATCGGAAGAAAGTCTAGTGCGTGAGATGAGCCATTTTGCAAGAGATTATATGTTCACAATATACGGGTATGAAAAAATTAAAAAAGAGTTTGACAAGTTCAACGAAGGATATTCCTATGGCACATGGGGAGAGGGATATGACAAGGTATTTGCAAACAAGCATTCAGCAATGAGTCTGAGAGACGAGGTTGCTGATTTGATATGGCTCGCGGAGATACGCCCTGATTTACTGAGGAATGCAGGCAACGGAGACTATTCAGTTATCCATAAAAAAATTGAGTATCTGGCATCGGTGGCAGATCAATGCTTTGTGTCAGTAACACCGGAATCAAGACTGTGGCTGGAGGCAATACCACAGAAGCCTGATGAATGGGCATTGGAAGTAATTAAGACCATGAAAGAAGCCTCGCTCATTCCGGAGGAATTTGACGGCGTATACAATTCATATATTACAAAAGAAGATTTTTACACATTAGCACTTAATATTACTGAAAGTAAGCTGGGGGAAGAAAAATTCGTCCAATCCTTTGAAATAATAAACCAGGAAAACAATGTTGCAATAGACCCCGTAAAGGGCGAAACATTTGTTAATAAAAGTGAGAAAATTCACGGTGAAAAGAGGCTGCAGGAGGCCTATCAGATGGGTCTCATAGATGAAAGCTGGAGATCTGTTTCGAAGGAAAATATGACTAGGTTGGAAGCCGCAAAGCTTTTCAGCTACATAGGCAATGAGCTGGGTATGGATATTTCCGACTATAAGGTAATTGATTATAATGATATTTCAGATGTTAAGGAGACCGAAAAACCGCTTATATACTTTGCTGCAAATTTAGGTCTGTTTGATTCGGACGAAGCTGACTTCAGACCTTCCGATTTCTGCACGTATCAGGAAGCTTACATGATGCTGATGAAATTTTATGACATTTTGCAGCCGTACAAGCATTAAATTCAAATACATATTTATCAAACGATAAAACTGTGTTATAATGGTAAAAATGATGAGGGTAGAAATATGACTGACATAAGAAGTATTGTTATTGGCGTTGTATTGATGCTGAAAAAATATACCTGCATTAATATTACCATATATGAAGATGAAGACGAAGAGGACTACAAAAACGGTATTTTTGTATTGCCTCTTATTGGTTTTTTCATAGGTTTTATCGCTCTTCTTATTTCATCTTTCGGATTTGCTTACGACAGTCTTTTTGTCAGTACATTAATTTTGGCATATTACTGCATAATAACAGGCACTGTCAACATGAGGGATACCTACAAAACACTTAATTATTATATTAAACCCGGTACGCAGTCAGAGCACTTGACCGGACAAATAGGAATTACACTGATTATTTTAATGTATATTTCACTTTTCAGGTCGGTTACGCCGTCAGCTGTGGCTGTGGCATATACAGCGGGATTTTCCAACCTGATTATTTCAAGCGCACTTATAAACAGAGACAAAGAAAACACCTCAATAATGAAGCACTGTACCAAGTACCACATTATAGCCGCCTTCGGAATTTCATTCCTTGCCGCCGCTATATTAAACTACAGGCTGGTTATACCATTGTCCCTTACATACATGCTCTCCGGGGCAATAATAAGTACATTGGATGAAAAAGCAGAGACCCTTCCGAGCTCAGCCGAGGGCCTTATCATTGAAGCAACACAGCTGCTGTTTCTGATTGTGACATACTTGCTAAAAATATAAAAAACTATTTGAAACCTGTGGCCTCAAGGCTTGCAGGTTTTTTTCATGCAAAAAGAATTACACAAGCCCGCATGAAACACCAAATCCCGAAGAATGGGTAACCGAGGCAATATTTTGCGTCGGGGGTTCGAGTCCTCTGGTTCAGTACAAATAAGAAGCTCCTGTTTTCTATGGAAAACAGGAGCTTCTTTAGTTCGTAATGCTGAACTTCTTAATGTTATTTAATTACCGTTAGGGATTTCTATATCGTATTCAAGTTCTTCTTCAAGTTTTTCCTCAAGTTCTCCTTCTATAGGAGGAAAGCCAACTTCAGGTTCTTCAGGAAGCATAGACTCCTCAGAAGGCGCAGGCTCTTCTGGAGGAACGGTTTCTTCAGGAATTGCAACCTCCTCCGGAAGTACGGTTTCTTCAGGAAGTACAGGCGCTAAGGCAGCTTCTTCTGTTACAAGCTTAGATAAAGCCTCCTCATAGCTTTCGTAGATCCATTCATCAAGATTCCAATCCCAGTACCATCCCCAGATAACATCTGGGTTGTTTTCATCATAAGA
>DNNV01000271.1 GCA_003497505.1 Clostridiales bacterium
TATATTAATTAATAGGAATATATCCTGCCTGATCAATGCACTTCTGTCCTACAGGCGACAGCATCCATTCTAAGAACCTTCCTCCGGTTTTCTGTTCGTCCTCTTTTCGGATTACTCCGTAATAGTTTGTAGTAAAGGGGTACTTTTTATTTCTAAGATTATCAGGTTCAGGCGCTATTCCGTCTATCTTAAGCACCTTTATGTTTTCATTTTTATAAAGTGTGTCAATATAGTATTTATAGGTATAGCCAATGCTTGACTGACTGTTTTCATATTCGCCCACTGCATCAACAAGCATACCCATTCCTTCGGCAACCTTTACCATCGCCGGGGGCAGCATGGGAATGCCCTTCATTACCATATTCTCCATGGCGGTCTGGCTTCCTGAATTTTTCTCCCTTTGGAATGCCTTGATTTTTTTTTCTTGTCCGCCTACTTCTTTCCAGTTGGTAATTTCACCCGTATAAATTTTCTGTATTTGCTCAACCGTAAGACTTTCAACAGTGTTATCCTTGTGTGTTATAAAAACGAAGGCTTCATAACATACTGGAGCAATTGTCAATTCAACATTATTTTGTTCTGCCATCGCAATTTCCTCGTCTGAGGGCTCCGTGACTATAATCAGATCCACAGGATGATTTTCGTCTAAGAACGTAGATGTAGACCTAAACATACCTAAGGTATTCGGCCTTTTCATAATTAAATTTTCATAAGCATAGTGTGTGGTGGAAAAGCAGGCAAAATCATTGGCATCTTCATCAGAAAGTCCCAGATGCTGACGCGCAAATTCCGCTGCCATGGGAACCGCCACTGTTGAACCGTCAATGCTTGGATATGTTCCGAACTTTATTTCGTAATAATCCTCCTTACCATTGCCATCAGGAGTATTCCAGCTTCCTCTCACACTTTTCTCTCCCAGTTGAAATGGACTGTCTTCAACAATCTTTTTCCAATCCCCGCTTCTTTCAACTGACTGGTTAATATGAGCCCATGAGCCTGTTCTGTCAGGTATTCCTGTTTTATTGTTTATGTTGAAAAAAGCAAAAAGCAACGCTGCTGCAAAAATAAAACATCCAATAATTATTTTCTTTTTCATACATACTCCTTCTATTTCACCAAACTGCTATATGCCCGTCGGTTCTCGGTTCTGTTCCTCCGCAGAGTGTGCCCTCTTCGGTCCTCAGTATCATCTGTCCTCTTCCGAAGCTGCCTGTATCCGTTTGTATGCTGACTTCATGACCACGCTTAATCAAATCATTTATTATATGAAGCGGAACTGCAGGCTCCACTTCGATTTTTCTATCCTTTATCCACTGCCACCTTGGAGCGTCCAGGGCCTCCTGAGGATTCATGTGAAAATCTATGAGATTTGTAATTACCTGAACATGCCCCTGAGGTTGCATAAACGCTCCCATTACTCCGAAAGGACCTACAGCCTTCCTGTCTTTCATAAGGAATCCCGGTATTATAGTGTGGTATGTTTTTTTATGAGGCATAAGGCAATTGTTATGATTAGCGTCATAATTAAAATTATGTAACCTATTGCTGAGAGCTATTCCGGTTTCAGGAATTACAATTCCGGAGCCGAATCCCATGTAGTTGCTCTGAATATAGGATACCATATTTCCTTCACTGTCTGCCGTACATAAATAAACGGTACCGCCGCTGAATGGGTCGCCTGCCTCAGGAACTATTGCCTCGTTCTGTATAAGCTTTCTTCTGTTGCTGCCATATTCGCTGGCTAGAAGCCTGTCCACCCCTACCTTCATTTGTCTGCTGTCTGTTATGTATTTTATGCCGTCTGCAAAGGCAAGCTTCATGGCTTCAATCTGCTTATGGTATGTTTCTCCTGTATCCTTACATGTAAAATCAAAGCCATTTAATATATTCAGCGCCATTAATGCCACAAGCCCCTGTCCATTGGGAGGTATCTCACATACATCATATCCTTTATAGTTTACACGTATGGGTTCAACCCATTCCGGACTGTATGCAGATAAATCCTCCTTGGACAAATATCCATTGTATTTCTTGAAAAACTCATCTATTTTATCGGCAATATATCCCTTATAATATGCATCTCCATATGTGCCTGCTATGGCTTCAAGAGTATCAGCATGATAAGGAAGCTTCCATAACTCACCAAATTCCGGTGTCCTTCCGTCTTTTGTGAATGTATTAAACCAGTGTCTGAATTCTTCCCCTTGTTCCTTATTATAGATGTGGTACGCCGCATCCCAGTTCTGCTTAACGTTGACCGATACAGTAAATCCGTTTCTTGCATAGTTGATTGCAGGCCTCAGAACTTCCTCTAAAGGCAGTTTGCCGAATTTTTTTGATAGTTCACACCAACCTGCAGGGGCACCGGGCACCATCACTGGTATCACACCATACTTCGGTATTTCATTTAAGCCTCTTTTCTTAAGCTTGTCTATGGAAATGCTGTAGGGCGAATAACCGCTTGCATTCAGTCCGTGCAGCTTGTTATTAACCCACACCAATGCAAATGCATCGCTTCCAAGACCGTTGGATGTTGGTTCAACCACGGTCAGGCATGCTGCAGTTGCTATGGCAGCATCTATGGCATTGCCGCCAGCTTTTAATATTTCCAGTCCTGCCTGCGCTGCAAGAGGATTTGAAGTTGCAACCATTCCATTATGGCCGTATACTGTACTTCTTCTTGACGGGTACTTATATTCCCCAGGATTATATTTCATTCTTATTCCCCTTTACAGTGTATGTGTTGTTTCCACGGACGTGAGCTCCCGAGCCATCCCTGCTCTTTCCAGTATTCTACATCGGGTTTATTGAAGCCGCCTCTTTTCTGGGCCATACGCATTGCATAAAACAATGCTTTTGTTTTTATACTTGGCGTCACATTCTTAGATTTTCTCATTATTTTTGAAGATATTTTATCAATATCCTTGTAAATAGAAGCTTTTTTCTTATGGCTCACTCCGTTCCAGTCAATTGCTGCAACGCCCTTGCCATATTTGAATATTCGCGCAACTCCCCAGAATGTAAGGCTATCTGCTATATCTTTATTTGTTGATTTCATGCCTGCTCCTGCAGCTGTAGAAATTATGAGTGCGATTTTCTCAAACATCGTTTTATTTGGACGGTGGACCATCCATTGGTACCCAAAGTGGTCGAGCAATGTTTTCATCTGTCCTGTAGTATGATATACATATACGGGGCTTGCAAAAATCAGCAAATCAGCTTTTTCAAGTGCCATTCTGATTTTATTTACCTGATCATAATCAGGGCAATATTCCTCTCCCTTCATGAAGCAAAGACTGCAGCCTTTGCAAAAATGCGGCATATCCCTTGGGAGAAAAATTTCCGTCACTTCTGATTTTTCATCTTTCAGCTTGTTTAAAAACAATTGTGCGATGTTATATGTACTTCCTTTGCGCTCAGTACCATAAACCAATGCTATATTCATAATATTCTCCTGCCCTGTAAGACATTTATATGAAATTTACCTTTACGCTGCCTAAGCTGCTGAAAGCGCACTCAAAGCTGTCACCGGCCTGTGCCTCCGGGGCAGCGGTTATAGCGCCTGATAAAATTACTTCTCCCTTATTTAACACAGCCCCAAATTCATGCAGCTTATTTGCCAGCCAAGCTACGCTTATTGCAGGATTGCCTAAAACAGCTGACCCTGTGCCTGTGTTTACAATCTCACCATTCTTATACAGCGTCATTGATATATCTGCCAGTGATATATTCTCCGCCTTAATTTTTGTATCTCCCAAAACATACATGCTGCTTGAGCCATTGTCTGCAACCGTGTCAACCAATTTGATTTTCCAGTCCCTTATTCTGCTGTCAACTATTTCTATGGATGCGCAGACATAATCTGTTGCTCTGTATACGTCCTCAACGGTAACACCGGGACCTCTTAAATCCTCTTTAAGCACAAATGCGATTTCGCCTTCCACCTTTGGCCTTATTGCATTCTTCATACTTATTGTGCCACCATTTTTAACTTCTGTGCTTGCATACAAATATCCGTAATCAGGCTCGGCAATACCTAAAAGCTCCTGCATTGCTTTTGATGTAAGTCCGATTTTTCTGCCTGATACAATTTCTCCGTCATTCAATTCCCTGCTTACATTCATCAATTGAATTGCATATGCATCTTCTAAATTGACCTCGGGCTCTAAATCACTTATGGCATCCATTGCCTTACAGCTTTTTGCAGCATCGTAAAGCATGTCAGATAATTGTTCATTAGTTAATTTTCTTTCCTTCATAGTCCCTCCTCTAATATTTACTACACCTTAAGTTCAATATTCACACCCAGCAAATCGCGATTTTCTTCAAGAATAGGCTTTATTGCTTCATTATAGAATTCCTCAACCTGCTGAGGTGCCCTTCCTGTATAATTTGCCGGATTTATTGTTGCTTCAATCTCTTCCTTGGACATGTTTATTACACTGCTGTTTGACATTCTCTCAATAAGGTCGTTATGCATACCAAATTTTTTAACCTGCTCTGCGGCTTCCATTGAAAGCACCCTTATTTCCTCATGTAGCTCCTGTCTGTTTCCACCCCTCTTAACTGCTTCCATAATTATATTTTCCGTTGCCATGAAAGGAAGCTCTTCATTTATATGCTTTTCTATAACCTTGTCATTAACGACTAGATCCGAAAATATATTTATTGCAATACCAAGTATTGCATCTGTCGCCAAGAACCCTTGTGGTATAGCCAATCTCTTTATTGCTGAATCGTCCAATGTTCTCTCCAGCCATTGAGTTGCCTGCGTATTAGCCATATTTGCTTCATTGGAGATAATGAACCTTGAAAGGGATGCAATCCTTTCACTTCTCATGGGGTTGCGTTTATACGCCATGGCTGATGAGCCTATCTGATTTTTTTCAAATGGCTCTTCAAGCTCCTTCTGGCTCTGAAGTATTCTTATGTCGTTTGTTGCCTTGTGCAGACTCTGAGCGATACCGCTTAAAGCTGATAATACATAAAAGTCAACCTTTCGCGTATATGTCTGACCAGTAAGCTTAAATGCATCATGAAAGCCCATTTTCTCCACCACTGATTTCTCCAGTGCCTTAACCTTTTCTCCGTCGTTGTCAAACAGGCTCATAAAGCTTGCCTGTGTACCGGTGGTTCCTTTTACTCCTCTTAATTTCACCAGGGTGAGCACATGGTTTATTTCCTCGTAGTCCAGATATAGATCCTGAAGCCACAGAGCCGCTCTTTTGCCCACAGTTGTAAGCTGCGCAGGCTGGTAGTGCGTATATCCCAATGCAGGCATATGCCTGTACTTCATACAAAATTCAGACAATGCGCTTATGGCATTTACAAGCTTTTTCTTGATTATGAGCAATGCTTCCTTCATGAGGATGGCATCCGTATTGTCAACCACATACATGCTGGTTGCTCCCAGATGTATTATTGGCATGGCCTTTGGACACACTGTGCCAAATGTATGCACATGAGCCATTACGTCATGCCTGAACTCTCTTTCCTTTCGTTCAGCCATATCATAATCTATGTTGTAAATATTGGCTTTCATTTCTTCTATTTGTTCATCTGTTATATTTAATCCAAGTTCTTTTTCCGCCTCTGCCAATGCAATCCAGAGCTTTCTCCATGTAGAAAACTTCTTTTCATCGGAAAAGATATAGCTCATTTCCTTGCTTGCATATCTCGTATTCAGCGGATTTTCATATGTATTTCTCATGTTTATCATATTTTCGCTCCCCGTCAGCAATTTCAACCATAATTTCGAACGGCCTCTGATACAGATGCCATTCACATAGCTGTATTTCTCTATTGTTAGTTTATAACTAAATTAAAAAGAAGTAAACAATAAACTTGTTTACTTCCATATATTTCATATCTCTTTTTTTACTATTTTACTATTTTACTATTTACTATTTTACTATTTACTATGTCATTATTCTATTTTGCGTATTCAGTTGCTCTTGTTTCTCTGATTACATTTACTTTTATCTGACCAGGGTATTCCATTTCTTCTTCTATTTTCTTGACAATGTCTTTTGCAATAAGAACAATACTTGTATCGCTTGTAATTTCAGGCTTAACAATAATTCGTACTTCTCTTCCTGCCTGTATAGCAAAAGATTTCTCTACCCCTTCAAATGAATTTGAAATTTCTTCTAATTTTTCTAATCTCTTAATATAAGTTTCAAGTGTTTCTCTTCTTGCTCCCGGTCTTGCCGCTGATATAGCATCTGCTGCCTGAACTAATACAGCTTCAACTGTTTGAGGCTCAATATCACCGTGGTGAGCTGCTATTCCATGTATTACGGCCTTGCTTTCCTTATATTTTCTTGCCAGTTCTTCGCCTATTTCTACGTGAGGACCTTCAACTTCATGGTCTACTGCCTTACCTATATCATGCAGCAACCCGGCACGCTTTGCTATTTTTACATCCGCGCCCAGTTCTGCAGCCATAATTCCTGCAAGGTATGAAACCTCCATAGAATGTTTAAGTACATTTTGGCCGTAGCTTGTTCTAAATTTTAATCTTCCTAATAATCTTACCAACTCAGGATGAAGTCCGTGTACGCCGGTATCCAGCGTTGCCTGCTCACCTTCGTCTTTAATTTGCTGTTCTACTTCTTTTTTAGCCTTTTCAACCATTTCTTCAATTCTTGCCGGATGGATTCTTCCGTCTGCAATTAATTTTTCAAGGGCCAATCTTGCTACTTCTCGTCTAATAGGATCAAATCCGGATATTACCACTGCTTCCGGCGTATCGTCTATTATAATATCTATACCCGTCAGTTGTTCCAGAGCTCGTATGTTTCTGCCTTCTCTTCCTATTATTCTGCCCTTCATTTCGTCATTAGGCAAATCTACAACGGATACAGTTGTCTCTGCTACATGGTCTGCAGAACATTTTTGAATTGCATATGTAATAATTTCACGTGCCTTTCTCTCTGCAGTTTCTTTTGCATCTCTTTCAATTTCCTTGACTGCAATTGAAGCTTCCTGTTCAGCTTCTCTCTTTATGTTGTCAATCAACATATTTTTTGCGTCGTCTGTTGAAAGTCCGGAAATTCTCTCAAGTTCTTCAACCTGCTTTTCATGAATCGCTTCCAGCTTATTTTGCTTTGTTTCAATTTCCTTAAGCTTTTTCTGTAGCGTTTCTTCTTTCTTTTCAACTTGAACACTCTTTGAGTCAAGCATTTCTTCTTTTTTGATTAATCTCTTTTCGGATCTTTGTAACTCGTTTCTTCTTTCTTTGTTTTCTCTTTCATATTCATTTCGCACTCTGTGAGCTTCATCTTTTGCTTCCACAAGAATTTCTTTTTTCTTTGTCTCTGCATCTTTTGCTGCTTCATCAATAATTCTTTTAGCTTCTTCTTCAGCACTACCTATCTTGCTTTCAGATATATTTTTACGAATTATAATTCCCACTATTATACCTATTATTGCGCAGATAATACCTACTATAATTTCTTTCAACTCAGCACCTCCCGTTATTAAATTTTCAAGCTGCGAAATACAAACACCATGTATCAGTATTCAATACAAATGCTTATTTTCTAATATATATTTGAAATATTAAAATTATTTCTAAATACTTGAATATACATATATTCTATAATTTTTTAAGGCTTATGTCAAGACATAATGTGCAACA
>DNNV01000199.1 GCA_003497505.1 Clostridiales bacterium
CGAAGGGAATGCATTTTAACGTTATTGCAAAAAACATGCAGGATGGAGAGGGAAACACAATCACCTCCGCACCACACCCACAAATGACCATAAAAATGGAGATCTCCGAGAATGTAGAGCCATACTATATTTTGAGGAAGAAAACAGAAAATGACCAGTAACAGATAGAAGATGACGTGGAAAGCCGATAGTATATGGTTCGTCAAGAGAAATTAATAACATAAATCCTACATTACCATGTGTTATGACTATACAGGAATGTAGGATTTATCTGTATTATTTCCAGTAATTTTTTTTCCCATCTTCAAAAACTTTGCGTTTATTGTTTTTGATATCTAATTTTGCAATATATTCACTTCCTGCTATGAGTGCAGTAAATCTAATAACAAAAACAGTGAGAATAACAATATGAATAATTATTGCCCATTTTACATTCATATTTATAAAACAAGCGATAAGCGAGAAAACAATACTAACTATGGTATATATCCATGCATTTACAACAAGCGCATATGCTTGAGGAACTTTGTTATCGCCTTTGCCAAACATTAAGAGAGTTATCATAATAGCTGAAATAGCAATTATAGAAAAGATATGTGAAACAATAAAAGCAGGAGTAATATCTACTAAAAAATACAGTAGAGAGACAACTATCATTAATATCAAAGATAATAAAATTACTCTGATTTTGTTATTCATTCTCATTACCTCCTAATTTATTGCCACAGTTCAGGCAAAATTTTGCTCCTGTAGGTGCATCTTTACCACATTCAGGACAGGTATCTTGCAATCTTGCACCGCATTCTATACAAAATTTGCCGGTTGGCGTTTCTTTTTTACAAGCAGGGCAGATTATTTTATTATTTGAAACAGCTTCAACTTTTGTTCCGCATTCTAAGCAGAATTTTGCATTTGGAGGTAAATCTGAACCACATTTACTACATTTAGTACAAGGTGATTGATGAGGTTTTATAGCTCCATCAATGCTGTCACCGACCATACTTCCGACAGTTCCTCCAACACCTGCCATAATACCTAAGCCTATACCCATATTAGTGTATTCGCCGACACCCTGATTGTTTGCTACACCCACTGCAACATCAAATCCACGTTCCTGCTGATAGGTATAACCTTCGATTTGCCGTTTGCTTGCAAGTCCTTCAGCCTCTAATATCATCCTTTGTTTTTTAGTTTCCTGCTGAATAATACCTACATTTTGCTGCAACTTAGCTTCTGCAACATCAGTATATTGACGATAGTGCAGTTCCTTGAATTTAGCATAATAAGGATTGTTTTCCGGTTTAACAATAGTTGTTACAAAGAAGTGTACAAGAGATACACCATATTCCGAAAAATCAGGCACAAGCATTTTATGTAAGCTGTCTGATATTTCTTGTAACTTTTCATCTATCTCGAATATATTAGTTTTATTTGATTTGATGTAATTGGATATATAAGTTTTGAACTTTGTCATAAGGAATGCACGAAATTTTTGAGTTAATCCTGCTTGACTTAGATTTATTTCGGTTCCTACGATTTTAACAAGCAATTTGCAAGAATCTTCAACACGAAGTGCCATCTCGCCACTTGCACCCAATTGAACAGGGAAGCCATATGTAGGCTCGATATACTCAACATGGCTATCTGTTCCCCACTTTATTGCCATTTGCGCAGTTTTGTTAACAAAGTAAACTTCGCAATGGAATGGAGTTTCATTATTGAATGCTTTATTAAAGAACTTGCTGATAAGAGGTAGATTCTGCGTTTCTAATGTGTGCCTTCCGGCTTCAAATCTATCAAGGATTTGTCCATTCATGTAGAAAATAGCCTCTTGAGATTCATTCACTATAAGCTGACTTGTAGTGTTAAAATTCTTGCAGGGATGCTTCCAAATAAAGGTACTATTGTCGCCCTCATACTTAATTATACTTGCGATATCCATATATTTATCCTCTATTTCGAGTGCTTTCTAACTCGATATTTATTTTTTGCATAAAATATGCACAATTATTTCTTTTTCTTCCTGTATTATGAAATTATTGTATATTAACGTAAATTTAAAGTCAATAAGATATTCTGTTGTTTTATATCAGTCTTGATAAAAAGATTTATATTGCTTGAAAATTCAAACCTATATTTTGTAAGTATTAGTAAAATTTGAAAATGTTTGTTGTGAAGCATTATTGATTGTGCTATGATTATAAATGATACAAGCAGGAAAAATCATGAAAATACTTACAAATATTGTAGTGAAAAAGTAGGTTTTTTAAGAACAGTTGAAAATATTTTGATAAATAGAATTAGATTCAAGCTCAAAATAATGGAGGGACTACTATGGCAGTACTGAAATGTAAAATGTGTGGCGGAGATGTTGAGGTTGTGGCAGGACAGGCATATGGAACATGCCAATATTGTGGTACGCAACAGACTTTACCGACAGTATCAGACGAACAAATAGCAAATCTTTATAACCGTGCAAACAACTTCCGAAGACTTAATGAGTTTGATAAGGCAGTTGAGGCTTATGATAAAATTCTCAATTTAAACAATAAGGATGCAGAGGCACACTGGGGGATTGTGCTTTCAAAGTATGGAATTGAATATGTCGAGGATGAGGAATCGCATGAGCGTATTCCTACATGTCATCGAGTACAAAATGATTCGATCCTCACAGATGCAGATTATCTTGCCGCACTCGAAAATGCCGAGGATAACCATTCAAAGAGCCTTTATGAAATTGAAGCAAAGCAAATTGCTGAAATTCAAAAGGGTATTCTTGCTATTTCAAATAAAGAAAAACCATATGATGTATTCATTTGCTATAAGGAAATGTCCGAAAGCGGTCAGCGTACTAAGGACAGCGCACTTGCGCAAGACGTGTACTATGAGCTTACACAAGAAGGATATAAGGTATTTTTTTCACGTATAACGCTTGAGGACAAACTCGGTCAGCAGTATGAACCATATATATTTGCAGCACTCAACAGTGCGAGAGTAATGCTTGTTATTGGAACAAAGCAAGAGTATTTTAACTCTGTGTGGGTAAAAAATGAGTGGAGTAGATTTTTAAAGCTGGCTAAAAATGATAGCCGTAAATTGCTTATACCTTGCTATCAAGACATGGATGCATATGACTTACCAGAAGAAATGTCAATGCTTCAAAGTCAAGATATGTCAAAAATCGGATTTATTCAAGATCTTATCAGAGGTGTGAAAAAGGTTATTGATTCAGGGAAACAAACAAAAGCGTCATCTGATACTTCAGCTACTGTGCAAACTGATGTACCGGGTGTAGAGTCATTGTATAGACGTGCGTGTCTGTTCTTGGAGGATGGAGATTTTAAACAAGCTGATAAATATTTTGACCGAATACTTGATATTCAGCCTGAACATGCCAAAGCCTATGTCGGAAAGCTTTGTGCGATAATGAAAGCACATAAAGAAAGCGAACTTATAAATTGCCCAAGTCCACTTCAAATTAACAACAATTATCAAAAAGCGGTACGTTTTGCAGATGAGAAATATCGTGATATGCTTGTTTCATACAATCAAACTATTATTGATAGAAATGAGAATGATCGCAAACAGGCTATATATGATGAAGCCATGTCTGAAAAATTGAACACTGAAACAAAGTATAAAAGCAGAACTGAAGCTGAATTCCAAAAATCACGGCTTTTAAATGAGACAAAAAATAATTATAAACGGATAGCGGAGATGTTTAGTACAATTCCCGATTTTCGAGATGCAAAAGCTCAGCAAATTGACTGTGAAAAATATGCTGTCGACTGTGAAAGCAAAGAGAAACAAGCTATACAACGTGAAGAAGAAGAAGCCAGGATTGAACGTGAACGTAAGGAAGAGGAAGAACGTATAATTAAAATTACAAAGATGAGGAAACTCAGGAGAAACATCATTATTTCTGCAATTGTATTTGTAGTTATTGGAGCAGTGGTTGTTAATGATATGATTATTCCTTCAATCAAATATTCGAATGCAGAAGATTTATTATTTAGAGGTAAAAAATATGAAGAAGCAATACAAGCATTTATTGAATTAGATGATTACAATAGAGAAAAAACATGGTTTATACATACATATCGGTCTGTGGAAAGTTTATCTGATAGAGCAATAAATTTCTATGCAGAAAGACTATCTGTCGGAATAATAGCTGAGGTAAGAGCAAAGATAAGAACAAAGGAAATAAAGGAACAAGTAGAAAAGCTAGGAGTTAGCCTTGATACCTTTGGTGGTTTAAAATGGCGAGTTTTGGCAGTTGAAAATGAAAAAGCATTGATAATTACAGATGAAATCGTTGAGTTAAGGCCATACAATGAAGATACAAGCATGCTTATAATTTGGGAGGAATGTGACCTTCGTGAATATTTAAATGGGGAATTTTATAACAAATATTTTTCGGATGCAGAAAAGGAATTGATTATAGAAACAGTACTTATCAATGGTGACAGTCATATATTTAAAAACAAAGGCGGCAACAATACAATGGATAAAGTGTTTGTTCTCAGTATTGATGAAGTCGACAAATATTTCAAGAATACATCAGAACGATTAGCTAAATTTAACAATTATTATGTAGTCAATGATAGGGGGGGATTTTTGGGAAGGGAGTGGTGGTTGCGAACACCTGGTGATCGTCCCTATGAGTTTTATGTTGCATATATTGATAAAGATGGATATATTGACGAGTCTGGCACGGGATGTAGTAAATCATTAGGCATTCGCCCTGCTTTATGGCTAAAATTGCAAAAATAAATTAGAAGGAATGAAAATAAAATAGTTTAATGTATTTATGGTGATGAAGGTGTCCGTCTACTATAATAAAAGTGATGTTTTTATTATTTTGTGTATGTTAATGAGAACATCCGTAATGACAATGGCAATGTAGGCAGCTAATCTCAATGGACTATTCTATGCTTATAAAGAAAGCAAATATAAAAGGAACTATAAAATTATTCAAGTTACGGAACAAACAAATTGCAGTATCGTCAACAGGAATTTTGCAAATATTGTGTTGAAAAAAGTAGATTTTTAAGTGCAATTGTAAATATTTCGATAAATAGAATTGGATTCAAGCTCAAAATAATGG
>DNNV01000036.1:0-329 GCA_003497505.1 Clostridiales bacterium
GAAAAACCACCATGGTGAATCTTCTTATGAGATTTTATGAAATAGACGGCGGCGAGATTTATATAGATGGCACACCCATAAGCCGAGTTACAAGAGAAAATGTGCACGACCAATTCTGCATGGTATTGCAGGACACATGGCTCTTTGAAGGAACTATAAAGGAAAACATCATATATAGCAAGCAAGGCGTCACTGATAAAGAAGTGATTGACGCATGTAAATCTGTGGGGCTTCATCACTTTATTCAGACACTGCCGAAGGGTTATGATACCATACTGAATGATAAGGCAAACCTATCTGCAGGACAAAAGCAGCTTGTTACAATTGCC
>DNNV01000036.1:414-7042 GCA_003497505.1 Clostridiales bacterium
CCGTGCTATAATTCAGAATTCACCGCTTCTGATACTGGATGAGGCCACTAGCTCAGTGGATACACGTACAGAAAAACTTGTACAGGAAGCAATGGATAAGCTGACGCAAGGCCGAACATCCTTTGTTATTGCTCACCGCCTGTCAACGATTAAAAATGCCGACATGATTTTGGTTATGAAGGACGGTGACATCATAGAAAACGGAAATCATAAAGAATTGCTGGAAAATGGCGGCTTCTACGCCGAGCTTTACAACAGCCAGTTTGAGCTGGCTTCATAATAGCTATATATATTTCATGCTCCTGCATACAAAAATATAAAATAATTAAGGTAAATTAAATGTTATTTATTTATTCTTAAAAATCATGTGGTAAAAATAAATAAAATCATCTGAAAAATTTAACTTGTATCGGAAAATAATGTTTGAAGAGAAAAGGAGCATTTTATGAAAAGTAAAAAAGTTAAATCAGCGGTAATTGTTGCAGCTATATTGATTGTTGCGGCTGTGGTTATAAATACAGTCGCAAAAAAGGCATCCGCCGCAGATGCAGGCCCGGCTTTATCCGCAGAGGCCGAACATACTGTTTCCATGGATAACATATCAATTTCCGTCTCGGACAGCGGAAGCATAACTCCCACTGATAAGAGAATAATAAAATCCGAAATCAACGGAACGGTGGACGGAATTTACGTTACGGAAGGTGACCAGGTTGAAAAAGACCAGGTTTTGATAGCACTTAAATCTGACACCGCAAATGACAGTCGCACCGAAATCAGGGATATTGAGCTGAATATAGAAAAAGCTCAGAAGGATTTGAACAACTTATATGAAAACAATGGAAATCTCAACATTTATGCTCCTTCATCGGGTGTGATATCAGGCTTAAACATAAAAGCAGGTGATCAGATAAGCAGTAATTATACAATTGCCAACATAAAGGATACGGACAATTCATATCTCGAGGTGTATTTCACAAAGAATGAATTCGATAAAATATCTGTGGGTGACACCGCTTCAATATTTATGACTAAGTATTTTTCAACACAAACGGGAACAGTTACCGAAAAGGACAGCACTCCTGTTCAAAAGGGCGGCGGTATATTCGGATACCTGGTAACCGTAAAAATGAAAAATCCCGGTGGATATTCCGTGGGTGACCTTGCTCAAATTAGTGTAACTAATTCTCAGGGCACATACAACGGAATGGAAAACGGTAAAATAGCGGATATAAAAGAAGAAAAAACTGTTTCAAAAATAAGCGGGAAAGTAAAGTCAGTTTCTGCCGAAAACGGCAAATATATCAATGCCGGAGATCTCATTGCAACACTGGAAGGCGAGGATATTAGCCTGCAGATAGCAGAGAAGCAAAACGCCATACAAAAATACCAGTCACAGATGAAGGACTTAGCGGAGAGAGATACTGTCTATTCCCCCATGAAGGGAACCGTTCTTAAAATAGATGTATCCGAAGAGGAGGTTGTTGACAGAACAACAGCATTGATGACTGTCGCCGATCTTGAAAGCATGGAAGTTAAAATATCCGTTGATGAGCTGGATATAAATAAAATTAAGCTTGGACAACAGGCAAGCATAACAAGCGACGTTTACCCCGACGAAAAATTCACCGGAAAGGTAAGTAAAATCTCAATGGAGGGCAACAGCCAGAACGGTGTTACAACATATGACGTCACAATCAAATTGGATGACAGAAAATCTCTGATGTCGGGAATGAACGTGAATGTTGAAATATTGGCTGAAAGCCGTGAAAATGTATTGACCGTGCCCGTTGGTGCAGTTCGCAGAATGCAGGGAGAATACATGGTTTCAGTAAAGGATTCCTCAGGTAGCGTAAAGAATGTCAAGGTTGAATTGGGTCTTGCCACAAAAGACAAGGTCGAAATTACTTCGGGACTTTCAGAAGGAGATATCGTGTTGTACAGCAGAATGAAGTCTGAATCTTCTCAATTTCAGCAAAATGGCAATGTGAGAATAGGAATGCCCGGCATGTCCGGAGGCGCTGTGGGAGTACCGGCTGGCGGAGGAAATACGAGGTCCGGAGGCGGAAGACAATGATAGATTTAAAAGACATTACAAAAATCTATGATATGGGCTCCGTAAAAGTTCAAGTTTTAAATGGAATAAGCCTTCATGTGGATGAAGGTGAGTTTATTTCCATAATAGGGCCCTCCGGCTCGGGAAAATCAACCCTGATGAATATAATAGGCTGCCTGGATGTCCCCACCGAAGGCGAATACTATCTCGACGGGAAAGAAATAAGCACCTACAATGAAAAGCAGCTATCAAAAATCAGAAACCAAAAAATCGGCTTCATATTTCAGAAGTTCAATCTTCTTCCGAAGCTGACGGCACTGGAAAATGTAGAGCTGCCTCTCATATACCGTGGCATGAATCATAAAGAAAGAAGACAGAGAAGTATTGATGCTCTTGAGAAGGTGGGCCTGGGCGACAGAATGAGCCACAATCCCACTGAACTCTCCGGAGGACAGCAGCAGCGTGTTGCAATAGCAAGAGCGCTGGCAGGCGACCCTCCCGTGCTTCTCGCAGATGAACCGACGGGAAATCTTGACTCAAAGTCAGGAACCGACGTAATGAATTTAATCAGACAGCTGAGCTCCGAAGGAAAAACCATCGTCCTCATAACTCATGACAACGAGGTTGCAAAGGCGGCACAGCGAATTATAACAATCAAAGACGGCCTGATTCTCGACGGCAATATAACTAAGGAAGGAAGATAGCTATGAATGTCAAAAGCGTTACAAAGATGGCCTTTCAATCCATTTTATCTAATAAAATGAGAACCTTCCTCACAATGCTGGGAATAATAATAGGGGTTTTTGCCGTTGTGGTCCTTATATCCATCGGACAGGGAGCTACCTCCGGCGTTACGGAAAGCATATCAAGCATGGGCTCAAATATGATAAGCGTCAGCATACTCGGCAGAAATAAATCCATCAGCTTCAAGGATATACATGACTTTGAAAAGCTTGAGGGAATAAAGAGTGTAACACCGGTTTACACTGCAAACGCAACCGTTAAATATGACTTGAACAATACGAGTGTAAGGATAACCGGCGGAAATGAAAATTACATGAGCATAAACAATTATGAAATAGGCTCAGGAAGGACCATAAGCCCCATTGATGTCGATTACAGAAATAAGGTTGCTGTAATAGGTCTGACTGTTGCCAAAGATTTGTTTGACGGAGACAGTGCCATCAACAAGGACATATATATAAACGGTGAGAAATATACCGTTGTTGGGGTACTTGAAGACAAGGGAAGCTCCATTATGGGAGACAACAATGAAATCGTAATAGTACCCGTAACAACACTCATGAGACAGAACAACACAAATTCGATAACCAGCATAACGGTGCAGGCGAGCTCAGCTGAGGAATCTGCAGCTGCAAAGAAAAACGTGGAAAATTACCTGCTGGATTACTTCGAGGATGAGGATTCCTACAGAGTTTTCAGCCAGGACGAAATGCTCAACACATTGAATGAGGTAACAGGAATGCTGACAGCAATGCTGGGAGGTATAGCTGGAATATCACTTTTGGTAGGCGGCATAGGAATAATGAACATAATGCTTGTAACAGTTACGGAAAGAACAAGAGAAATTGGTATAAGAAAAGCAATAGGAGCCGGGAGATCCAACATATTGATTCAATTCCTCATTGAATCCTCTGTAATGAGCGGTGTTGGCGGAGTTATAGGCGCCGCACTGGGAATTGCGGCATCATATGTCATAAGTAACATGATGAATATAAGCTATACAGTCAATGTGCCGGTAATAATGGGAGCATTTGTATTCTCCCTGGCAGTTGGTGTTTTTTTCGGATTATACCCCGCAAACAAGGCATCAAAATTAAAACCGGTGGATGCGCTGCGTTATGAATAATATGTCTTGAGCATAAAAAATGGGGTTAGGGCATACAAAGAATGAGGAGACTTCTTTTGAAAGTCTCCCCTTTTTTTATTTCTTCTATTTTACTTCAAGCACCGCTCCTCTGTTGCCGGATGTAACCAGCGCGGCATATCTTGCAAGATAGCCTGTGGTAATTTTCGGCTGTCTCGGCCTCCACTGCGACCTTCTTTTTTCAAGCTCTTCCTCTGAAACCACAAAATCTATTGTATTTTCATTCATATTTATTTTGATTGTATCTCCCTCTTCCACAAGAGCTATATTTCCTCCAACTGCAGCTTCCGGAGAAACATGACCGATGGATGCCCCTCTTGTTGCACCGGAGAAACGCCCATCCGTAATCAGAGCAACGCTGCTCCCCAGTCCTCTTCCCATTATTGCAGATGTAGGGTTGAGCATCTCTCTCATTCCCGGTCCGCCCTTAGGTCCCTCATAGCGGATAACCACCACATCACCAGCTGCAATTTTTCCTCCGTTGATTGCTTCTATTGCATCCTCTTCACAGTCAAACACCCTTGCCGGACCTTCATGAACAAGCATTTCAGGAGCCACCGCAGATCGCTTCACAACACATGAGTCCGGAGCCAGGTTACCTTTTAAAATTGCAATTCCGCCTGTCTTGCTATAAGGATTTTCAACAGGCCTTATAACCTCGTGATTTTTATTTAAACATCCCTTGATATTTTCTCCGACGGTTTTCCCCGTGCATGTCATTGCGGCAGTTTTAATGAGACCCATTTTATCAAGCTCATTCATAACCGCATATACGCCACCTGCCTCGTCCAAATCCTCTATAAATGTATCTCCTGCCGGAGCCAGATGGCAAAGGTTCGGAGTTTTGGCGCTTATTTCGTTTGCTATATCTAGATTTAAGTCTATTCCCGCCTCATGTGCTATTGCGGGAAGGTGAAGCATGCTGTTTGTGCTGCAGCCTAATGCCATATCTACGGCCAAAGCATTCATGAAGGCATCCTCAGTCATTATGTCCTTAGGCTTGATATCTCTTTCAACAAGCTCCATTATTTTCATCCCCGCATGCTTTGCAAGCCTTATTCTTTCCGAATAAACTGCCGGGATTGTCCCGTTTCCCTTCAGCCCCATACCCAAAGTTTCTGTGAGGCAGTTCATGCTGTTTGCCGTATACATACCAGAGCATGAGCCGTATGTGGGACATGCCTTGTTCTCATATTCCTCAACCTCTTCAAGTGTGAGTTTTCCTGCATTATATGCTCCCACAGCTTCAAACATATCTGACAGGCATGTCCTCTTCTGTCCCATTTTTCCTGCAAGCATGGGGCCTCCGCTGACGAACACGGCAGGTATATTCACCCTTGCAGCTGCCATTAAAAGACCCGGTACATTTTTATCACAGTTGGGAACCATAACAAGTCCGTCAAATGCATGCGCCAATGCCATAGCCTCCGTGGAATCAGCAATGAGCTCCCTGCTTGCAAGAGAATACTTCATGCCCATATGTCCCATTGATATACCGTCACACACAGCTATTGCCGGAAATACAACAGGTGTTCCGCCTGCCATGGAAACTCCCATTTTTACCGCCTCCACAATTTTATCCAGGTTCATATGCCCCGGAACAATGTCATTTTGCGAGCTTACAATTCCTATCAACGGTCTTTCCAGTTCTTCCTTTGTATAGCCCAATGCATTGAACAGCGAGCGGTGTGGCGCCTGCTGAACACCTTTTTTTACTGAATCGCTTCTCATTTTTAACCTCCTGTTATTTCAACTTTTAAATAGACGCATATACAAAAAACCTCTCGTCTCTAAACACATTGACATGTATTTAGGGACGAAAGGTCTTTCCGTGGTACCACCCTGCTTCGCGTAAACGCCTCTGAAGTCGAAAAAATAAATTTTTGAACTCTGTCCCTGTAACGTGGGAGCACGTCCTCACCTACTTCTTTCGGCTTGGAAGCTCAGGAGTGATCATTATACCCTTCAGCACCGGTTCACACCACCCACCGGCTCTCTTTGGCTGTTTCAGGGAACTTTTGTCTCCTTCAAAGCTTTTTGATTTTTATCATTATATACACTTTGGACAGCCATTGTCAACACCTTTTTTAATTTAATTATAGCTAAAATTATATTGCCTATTATGTCATATTACGATATAATACTACAGTCAAAGATAAATATTAATGCATCAATATATCATGGATAATATGGTTCCAAAGTTTCTACCAAACAACCGTAAATTGTTTGACTATTGATTATCTGCTGTATTTGATGCGAATAGTTTATATTCGCTTTTTTGTTTCCTTGTAATAATTATTAGTTTATACAGGCAGACTATTAGTATTTAAAAACATAGGAGGAATAATGGATAATTTTTTTAAGCTCAAAGAAAACGGCACAAATGTATCAACGGAAATTATGGCCGGTTTTACAACCTTTTTTGCGATGTCCTACATCATATTTGTTAATCCGGCAATTTTATCAGCAACAGGAATGCCGTCACAGGCAGTTTTTTTAGCAACAATTATTGCTGCGGCAATAGGAACACTTGTAATGGGGCTGTTTGCCAACGTTCCATACGCACAGGCGCCGGGCATGGGGTTAAATGCATTTTTTACATACACGGTGGTATTTGCTCTTGGATTCACATGGGAGCAGGCATTGGCTCTGGTATTCATCTGCGGATTATTGAATGTATTTATAAG
>DNNV01000036.1:7172-11793 GCA_003497505.1 Clostridiales bacterium
AACCGTTACAAAAATAAGAAAAAGCATTATAAAAGCAATCCCTGAAAGCCTGCAGAATGCAATAAGCGGCGGAATCGGAATATTCATAGCATACATAGGAGTAAAGGGAGCAGAAATAATTCAATTTACTTCCGAGGCAAAAGATATTATTTCAGTAAACGGCCAGCCCTTTGCCGCTGCCGGCACATATGACGGCATATTCGCGGTGGTAACAGGCGGAGGCATCATCCCTGCACTTGTAGATTTCACAAATCCATCTACACAGCTTGCACTCATAGGTCTAGTGCTCTTGGTGGTAATGCTTGTGTTGAAGGTTAAGGGTGCCGTACTTATAAGCATCGTTGCAACAACACTCATAGGAATACCATTCGGAGTTGTGAACCTTTCTAATGTGTCACTTAGCTCAGGCGGGTTGTCAGAATCATTTTCACAGCTTGGAGTAACATTTGGTGCTGCCTTTGGTCCAAATGGTATGCAGTCTCTATTCTCCGATCCTTCCAGAATTCCTTTGGTTATAATGACCGTATTTGCGTTCAGCTTGTCGGATACGTTTGATACAATAGGAACATTCATAGGAACAGGTAGAAGAAGCGGAATATTCAGTGAAGAAGATCAGAAATCCCTTGAAACAAGCACAGGATTCAAATCAAAAATGGATAAGGCACTGTTTGCCGATGCAATAGCCACATCCATAGGTGCAATATTCGGAACTTCAAACACCACAACATACGTTGAAAGCGCCGCAGGTATAGGCGCAGGCGGAAGAACAGGACTTACCAGCGTTGTAACAGCTCTGTTGTTCATTGCATGCATATTGATTGCTCCCATTGCAGGAATGGTTCCAGCGGCAGCGACATCACCTGTACTGATAATAGTTGGAGTAATGATGATGTCCTCATTTACAAAAATAAACTGGGAAGACCTTGACGAAGCCATACCGGCGTTCTTCGCATCAGTGTTCATGGGCTTCGGTTACAGCATTTCCTACGGAATAGCTGCAGGCTTCATTTTCTACTGTTTGGTAAAAGTGTGTAAGGGACAGTTCAAGGATGTTCATCCAATATTGTTCGTATCTACCCTGCTGTTTTTGCTGAACTTCGTCGTTCTGGCCATTATTGCTTAATAAATAAATTTCATCAATTTGAGGAATCCAACATGGATTCCTTTTTTGTTTTGACACCCAAATTAATTTGCTTGCAATTTTTCCCTTATTTGTTTTTAGCTTACATTGCGAATCTTGCATTTATGTGACATGTTAAATAATAAAATTGCAAAAGTAACTGTTTTCCTTTATATTTTTTATATTTTTTTGCATTTTATAGTTTACAAATTGCATTTTGGGTGATATAATAAGTCATCAAACAAATACGGAGGATTATCATGAGCGTGATGGTGAAAGATATAAGAGAAGTTGTTGCAAAAATGACTTTCAATAAATGCGGCGCAATAACATGCATTCACAATGTTGACGGCAAATGCATGGAGAAAAAATGCGAAATGCACGAAAGAGGATTAAGAAAAGAAGAAGATTAATTATAATAAACGGAAGCCTCAGATTGAGACTTCCGTTTCTGTTTTATATTTGTTTTATTGCTACCCGCCTATTTCCTCTGTCTGTATAATATCTAGGTATTTTAGAGCTTCTATCGCATCCCAGAACATCATTTCGTTCCCTATGAGCTCCGTAATTCCCGAACGATCAAACATTTCTCTGACACTTGGCTGCACTCCGCACAGCAGGACGCTTGTGCCACCATTAATGATTTTACCCACCACGTCCTTGAATTCACTTACGGCAGATTCATCGATGGTTGTAACCGCCCTCATGGATATAATTACATTTTCGGAGCTTGCTGCATGATCTGCAAGATTCTTAAGCTTTTCTCTTGTTACAAAGAACAGCGGTCCTGTCAAATAAATTATTTTTGTATTCATGTGGTCTGCAGAAACCTCATGACCCTTTATTCTTTTTAAATCCACAGGGCTTACATCAATTTTAAGCTCCGTGTTTTTGACTATAAACATCATCATTCCTAAGAATACACCGATTAAAATGGCAATTGTAAGGTCGAACATAACCGTGGCAACCATTGTAATTGTAAATTCAAGTATTGCTATCCCGAACTTTCTTCCGAATATAAATTTTATTTCCTTCCATTCATTCATGCGCCATGCAGTAACCATCAGCACACCTGCCAGCGCAGACATAGGTATTTTAGAAATAAATTTTCCTAAAAAGAGCATGGAGAACAGCAGTCCCATTGACTGCACTATGGAAACAAGCCGTGTCTGTCCCCCTGACTTCAGACCAACACTTGTTCTTGCAAGGACCGCAGATGCTGGAATACCTCCGAAGAATGGAATCACGATGTTTCCAATTCCCTGAGCAATCAATTCTCTGTCAGCATTCAACGGCTGGTTTTTTATTTTTCCCGCAGATGCACCGCAAAGCAAGCTTTCAATCATACACAGCATTGCAATGCTCAATGCCGGGCTTATGAGTGCAAATATTCTTCCTATAGATAAGGAGCTCAGCAAGAGTCTGTTGTCAAGAAAGACGGTACTTGGAATTTCGCCTACAAGCTTCACCGGAAAATCAACTATACTGTTAATAACCAATGCCGTTATAAGACCGGCCAATGAAGAAGGCATGCGCGACCATTTCTTCGGCCAGAAAACCATTATTGCCATGACCATAATACCTATGATTACTGCATATACATTTGGATGAAATCCCAGTTCAAGATAAGATAAGAGCTTATCCACATTTGTCTTGCCTGTAGACACCGTTCCAAAAAAATTATCAATCTGCCCCAAGGCAATTATAACCGCGATTCCGGATGTAAACCCTGTTATAACCGGTCCGGGTATGAATACAACCAGTTTACCAAAATGAACAACTGCCGCAATCAGCAGCAATATTCCCGATAAAAATCCGGTTATTAAAATTCCTTCCGCTCCGTATACCGCATTGACCGAGGCCAATATTGCTATCATAGTACCCGTAGGACCCGAGACTTGGTACGATGCTCCCGCCAGACCTCCCATTACAAGCCCTGCTAATATTGCCGAAATAATTCCGCTGGGTGCTCCCGCCCCAGAGCTCACACCGAATGCAAGAGCAAGCGGCAGAGCAACGGCAGTCACCGTAAGTCCCGCCAAAATGTCGCCGGAAAGCTTTTTAACACTATAGTCTCTGAATTCAAGTCTTAAATCCTGAAAATATTGTTTTACCATTTCCATCTCCAATAAAAATATAATAACAAATGCATCGTATCACATTATCATGAAATTAACAACTGCAATATCGATTAAAAGGCTGAATTCTCAATGATTTTTGTGCAAACCTTTCCACAAAACGAGAGAAGATTCCTTTGATATTTTTAAAGGAATCTTCTTGTTGTTGGGCTTTTGCAGCTGCCTAAAGTATTACTTTATCTATTGTTATATCGCTCAGGTCCTTGCAGCCTGACATAATCATTATATCTCTCAGCTCTGCTCCTATTTTTTCAGTGTAAAACTCAACGCCTTCTGCTCCTCCGCCAAATGCAGCTATAACATATGGTCTTCCTATGAGTGCCGCGTCTGCTCCCAATGCAATAGCCTTGAATACATCTGCTCCTGAACGGATCCCTCCGTCAACAAATATTTTCAATTTATCACCAACTGCCTCTCTTATTTCCGGAAGAACTGAACAGGTTGCCGCAGCATGCTCAAGAACTCTTCCTCCGTGTGAAGAAACAACGATACCGTAAGCTCCCGCTTCCAATGCTTTTTTTGCTCCTTCGGCAGTCATTACACCTTTAACTATGAACGGTACCTTTGTGAATTTCGTAATTTCCGAAAGCTCCTCAACACTCTTTGCCGATACAGGCTTACCTGCAAGCGCCAGGTTAATAAGCCCCGCAGAGTCAATATCCATTGCAAATGCCATGGCTCCGGCCTCTTCGAGCAACTTTACCTTCTCAAACACCTTTTCATTTTTCCATGGCTTGATTGTAGGCACTGCCTTACCGCCAGCTTCCTTGATTACAGGAAGGCTGTCCAGAAAAAAGCTGTCATTTGCACCGTCTCCCGTGAAGGCTGCTGTTCCGGCCTTGTTTGCGCCGAATACAACCGCCTCGTCATACTCCCTTTCGGTTATTGCGCCATTGTAGTTTAGATTCATCCCTCCTATAGGAGCAACAAAAAACGGATATTTGAATGTTTGTCCAAATAATGAAACAGAAGTATCCTGACCTTTGTTTTCATAGATAGTATCAAGCTTGATTTTTACTGAGGATAAAAAATCCAGACAGATTTTAAAGGCAGCTCCGCTTCCCTTGCCGCCTGTGCCCGGTATCTCTCCTCTGCATACAACTCCGTTGCACTCCTTACACACCCTGCACTGCGGTGCTATTTTTCCTCTTGCACTTTCCAGTAATTCCTGATAATTCATACTTCCTCCCTTAGCAGAACAGCCTCCTTCAGCTTATCGGATACTTACAGGAGGCCGTTCACATTTATTATTTTATTATTTATTTTTTAATTGCTCTAATCTTTCAAGTACCTTATCCATCATGGACTGATATTTTTCAAGCTTTTCCTTTTCTTCGGCAACTACGTTCTCAGGAGCCTTGCT
>DNNV01000037.1:0-562 GCA_003497505.1 Clostridiales bacterium
TTAGCTATTTTTTCACCTTCCGGCACCGAAATTGTGACGCTCATACCGCCCTTATATTTGTATTCCTCAGCTATCCTGCGCAGGTTTTCTTCTATCATTTTTCGAGGGACAGTATTGATGGCGGCCTCTCCTACGGGGCAATCAAGCCCCTTCTGAGTTACCCTGCCAACTCCCTTGCCTCCGTGTATATTGATTAAACCTGTGTCATCCAATACCACCTTTGCATATATGAGTATTCCGTTTGTAACATCAGGATCATCTCCGCTGTCCTTCTTTACACAGCAGCTCACTCCTTCAACATCGAAATATGGCTCGTTGACATCAATTAAAATCATTTCGTTTTTTGGAAGCTTGACAAACACCTTGCTTATTACATTACCCGACAGAAGCATTATTGCTGCAGCGGTTGATGCCGCAGTTGCACACGTTCCGGTGGTGTACCCGCATCTGAGTTTTTTTCCGTTTTTAACTACATATTCTTTCATAATCATAATTTCATCCTTAAACAGATAACAAAGCAAAATCAAGGCATATCACAGTCTCGTTCACAAATTTGCTTACT
>DNNV01000037.1:742-3258 GCA_003497505.1 Clostridiales bacterium
TCGTTCACAAATTTGCTTACTCGCTACCGCTTATGCAAATCTGGAACTCATCGCGTTTGACCTACCGCCATTTTTCCTCCCTGTCGGTCGAAAAAATGGGGTTAGGGCATAAAAAAATCTCCCGGTGTCCGGAAGATTAATGTATTGGCCTGAGCTTCGTATCATTATTTAGACATTCCTCCCGAAAATCTATAATATCAAAAACTTTGGCAGGTCTCCTGACTTTCGGATCATCTAATGCTTGCCTTCCCATGCGTTGCACAGTGGCTGTTAAGCAATATCACCTTTCACAGTAGCGGGGGCTGTAACAGATTTTACTGTTTTCCCTATTATAACTTTCGTTACCAAAATCTTTTCATATTCAATTTTTTTAAATTATATCACAATGAATTACAACAGTCAATATATCTTAAAGCTCATGCTTTATTTCATGTAAAAATTCCTGAAATTCTTTTCTTGCTTCCTTTATTAATTCAGGGTCCTGCTTGTTCAGCATAGTTTCAAATTTTCTCAGAGCATTTTCAATTAGTATACGATTTTTTCCGATGCTTTCTTCGTAATATCTTTCTCCCTGAAGTAGCAGCAGCTTATTTTCCTCTCTTTGGCGAGGATGAATTTTCATGTATGACAGTTCCAGCAGACGATTATTGATTTCTTCCTCGGTCATATTCGTGCTGCTGTCTATTATTACCTGCCTTATGGTTTCGCCGGTTGAGACAGATTTTACCTGAACTTCAAGAAGCGAATTCACATCGTAGGTATATGTAACATCTACAGCCTCTTCACCGGCTTTAGACTTAGGGACTTCAATATTGAGTTCACCTAGAGACAGGTTGTTTTTTGCAAATCTGCTTTCTCCCTGCAAAATATTAATTCGTATTTTTGTCTGATTGTCTCTGACAGTATACAGACGCTCGGTACGGCTTGCAGGAATCGTCGTATTTCGTTCAATAATAGGACAAAAAAGGCCATCAATAAAATGGTTGTCACCATAGTCACGCACCACTTCAGTGCCCAAGGTAAAGGGGCAAACATCAGTCAGTATAACTTCGCGGACAGCTGCATTTCTCTCCTTCATTGCTCCCTGCACAGCAGCTCCCAAAGCAACTGCTTCATCGGGATTTATATTGAAGTAAGGAATTGTTTTAAACAGCTTGCTGACAAAGCTGCGGATAATTGGAAGCCTTGTTGCTCCGCCAACCATCACCACCTTATCTATGTCTGAAATTCGTATGTTTGCATCCGCCAGGCTTCTTTTTATGGGCTCCTTGATTTTTTCCAATAAACTTGAGCATGCCTTTTCATATTCGTCTAAATGTATAACTGTTTCATAAACTTTTTTGTTTATAACGCAGCGGAATATTGATTTATTATCATCAGAAAACCCATGCTTGCAAAGCTCAGCTTGCTTGTGTATATATGAAAGTTCTTTATCCGTAAGCTGCTCAGAATTAAGCTCTGCTTTTTTTGAAAAGAATATTTCCTCAAGAGCCTGAGTGAAGTCTTCACCCCCTAAAAAATTATCTCCCGCCACAGCCCGCACTTCAATAATACTTTCATATAATTCAAGTATGGAAACGTCGAAGGTTCCTCCTCCCAGATCAAATACCAAAAATTTTGCGTTTTTGTTACTGCTTTGATACAAGCCATAGGCTATAGCTGCTGCAGTGGGCTCGCTTATTATTCTTTCAACTTTAAGCCCGGCTAATTCCCCGGCTCTTTTTGTGGCACGCCTTCTTTGGTCGTTGAAATAAGCCGGTACACTGATAATTGCTTCTGTTACTGTCTCTTTTAAATAGCTTTCAGCATCCTCCTTCAAGTATCGAAGTATGAACGAGGACAATTCTTCAGCAGTAAATTTTTTATCAAGAAGCTCATATTCCCGGCTGCTTCCCATACTCCTTTTAAATACCGATGCTCCGCTGTTTTTATTTAAAAGCATCTGTTCTCTTGCTGTTTCTCCCACATATATCTGTCCATCTTCGTCCATGCTCACTATAGAAGGAGTTAAATTTTTACCCAGACGATTAGGGATTATTCTCGGCCCTTCTTCCGTGAAGTAGGCAACCAAGCTGTTTGAAGTTCCAAGATCAATTCCGATAATCATAAATACCTCCAAATTCTTTTAAAAATCGTATCCTTTATGTTGTTTTCCTTGTTTTTAATTTCCAAAAGATGTCTTCTGTACAGTGCATCGTTACTCTCTTCAATAGCCATATGATAATATTCATCCGCACGGTTAAACAGCTTCATCTCCTCATACAGTCTTCCCAGACCGTAGAAGCCTTCGAAGCACACCTTTGTACCGCAGGTGTTGCAGGGCGGATTTTCAATGGCTTCTGTAAAATGGTATTCCGACTTTTCTAAGTCTCCTAATATCATATGAATCATCCCAAGCCGATAGTTACGAATCCCTGAATGTGGCTTGTAGGACACATATTCTTTTTCGCTGCCGCTGGCATTCTTTATAGCAGCTAAAGATTCCGTTGCCCAATGCTTTGCTGATCAAGTTTTTC
>DNNV01000142.1:0-4454 GCA_003497505.1 Clostridiales bacterium
ATGCCGTCTGATGTATCCGCCGCTCCGTCAATATGTATGCCTCCTGTTATAACAACGTAGCAAAGTGTAACAACAAGACCGCGAATCAAATCAATATAAATATTGTTAAATAATAAATAAGTAAGCACCAAAAAAAATCCAATTACAGCTCCCAATAATGAATACATACTCAGAGCCTTTTTGAAATTTTCTTCTTTGTATTCAATTCGTCTTCCTACCGGAATTCTTGTAAAAAATGATACCAGAGTTAAAAATCCAAGGGCCACTTTACCATTTCCCCTTTATGCTTAAGTTTGATGGGTATGCCTGAAAATATGAAATACATAAAATCAGCCTTGCTGCTTATTTCCCTGTTGATTCTTCCGCTCATATCTCTGAAGTAGTTCCCCATATAATACGGCGGAACAACACCCATTCCTGTTTCATTGGACACTATAACAAGCTTCTTATTGTTTAAGTTGCATACGTCTATAAGAGCTAAAATCTCTGCGGTAATATCTTTTTCCAGCTTGTTCACCACTTCAGACCTGCAGCTGTCAAAATCAATTCCGCTTTCGAACATTAAATTGCCTATCAATGTGCTTATGCAATCAAGCAGCACAACCTCGCATTCTATGAACTCCTTTTGGTCCCCAAGTCTTCGGAATTCCGAATGCATCTCCAGTGTACTCCAGGACTCCGGCCTCTGTTCACGATGCTTTTTCACCCTGTCAGCCATCGCCTCATCCGTAACTGTTGCGGTAGCTACGTAAAGCACCTTATTTCCATATTCTTTTGCTTTCTCCTCGGCAAAGGTGCTCTTTCCGCTCCTTGCACCGCCTATTACAAACGTTACACTCATTTAATCACCATCTATATTATTTAACCTTTAGTATTATACCACCTATAAAGAAAAAATCAAATAGAAATATAGAAAAAAGGCTGTCTTCCTTCCTTTTGCTAATTTTTCTTTAATATTTTGATAAATGATTTAGCTTCGTCGGACAGTATTGAATTTTTAAGCTTTATATAGCCGAGGGTTGAATAGCTGCCGGGGATTGGAATAGCAATGATATTAAAATTTTTTAAAAATCGTGGATGCAGAGTACAGCCTATGCTGAAGGCATTGGTCTGGGAAACCACATTGCATTTTAATTCCCTGTCTGTAACAGAAATAATCTTGTTTGGCTTAAGAATATTTAAGGTACTTAACTCAGGCATATAGCTTATAGAGTCTTTTTCGTCTGCATATCTCACGTACATGTAATCGTTCAGCAGTTCAAACGGAAAAGGGTTTTCATTTACAAGCGGGTGCGTGCTGCTGATATTTATATTTACGGGCACGTCATAAAGCTTAACAAATTCCATATTGTATGTTTTAAGTATACTTTCGCAAAGCTCTATGGAATGATTGTTTATCAGCAAAATTCCAAGATCGCATTCAAGATTGTAAGCGCTCTCTATGGCTCCCATCAAATCGTCATTCCTTATGTTGAAGTTCAGCTTAGCTTTCGATTCATATTCGCTGCACAGCTTTACAAATGCCTCCATAACAGGAGAATAATTCATTGCTACGACTCTGAAACTGTATGTATCATTAATCTCGGATATCTTTTTTATCTTGTCAACCTGTTCGAGGACTATTTTTGCATATTGATAAATATCTTCGCCCTCCTTTGTTAACAAAATTCCTTTATTATTCCTGCGTATCAGTGTTGCACCAACCTCTTCCTCCAGCTTTTTTATACTGTTGGATATACTTGGCTGTGAAACATAAATAGCCTGGGAAGCTTTCGAAATTGAGCCGTGTTTTATTATTTCAACAAAATATCTAAGCTGGTCGATGTTCATGTTTGCCTCCTGCAATCTGATGAAAGTAGATATTTTCAATAAATCATTTATACTATTCGCATTAATCCCTTGAATAGAATTAGTATATACTGTTTTCCTATGTTGCGGACAAATATTTGTCCGCATTTTATAAGCAGACGACCCAAATTTCATATTTGGTGCCGGTCGCTTATGCTGTATGCGAAATTTAAACAGTATAAGTATAGCAAATTTTCACGCCTTTGTTAATAGATTTATGCTATACCCATATAAAATAGCGATATAACCACGGATGAGTTTTCTATAGTATAATGTGCATCAACAAGGTTAAAGGAGGCTATATGAGAAATTTTATTAAAGAAGAAGCAGAAAGAATGAAAGCGATATTCTTTGATACAAGCGACTATATTTACAATAATCCTGAACTGGGAAACGAAGAGGTAAAATCAAGTAAAAAGCTTATTCATTTGCTTGAGGAAAATGATTTCTGTATTGAAAGAGGAGTTGTAGGAAGAGAAACTGCATTTAAAGCTGTTTTTGACAGCAAAATGCCCGGAAACAACGTTGCATTTCTGTGCGAGTACGATGCATTACCTGAGGTAGGACATGGATGCGGTCATAACATAATTGGTACATCCTCAGCGGCTGCCGGAATAATTTTGAGCAAGGTGCTTAATTCAACAGGTGGAAAGGTCTATGTAATAGGTACTCCTGCCGAGGAAACAGACGGTGCAAAGGTTGAGATGGTCAATAAGGGTGTGTTCGACGACGTTGATGTATCACTCATGTTTCACCCATTGGACAAAACTCACGAAAGTGGTGTATCCCTTGCCATGGATGCTTTGGAGTTTACTTTTAACGGAAAGGCTGCACATGCGGCTGCAGAGCCTGAAAAGGGCATAAATGCTCTGGACGGTGTTTTACAACTATTCAGCGGAATAAATGCTCTAAGACAGCATGTAAAAAGTGATGTAAGAATACACGGAATAATAAAAGATGGCGGCACAGCTCCCAACGTTGTTCCTGATAAAGCAGTTGCCCGATTTTATGTGAGAGCTAAGGAAAGAGCATATCTGAATGAGGTTGTTAAAAAAATCAAGGATATTGCTCAAGGAGCCGCATTGATAACGGGAAGCACCGTTGAAATAGTCAACTATGAGGCAAGCTACGATAATTTGGTTACAAATCAATGCCTGTCAGAAGTATTCAGCAGAAATCTGAGAGAGGTTGGAGTAACTGAAATAAACGAACCAAGAAAAAGCTTCGGCTCCATTGATTTAGGAAATGTAAGTCATGTAACACCTGCTATACATCCATACGTGAGCATAGGTAGCAAGAGTTTTACAGCTCATTCAAAGGAAATGGCAGATGCAACCATAACGGAAGAAGCTCATGAAATGATGCTGAAAGGAATTACAGCGCTTGCTTTGACAGGATACGATGTGCTGACAGACAAGGAACTATACAAGAATATAAGGACAGAGTTTGAAGGACATGTAGGAGCAGAATAGGAGCTACAATGGAAAATATTGAAAAATATTCGGACCGACTTGTTGAATACAGGAGAGATTTTCACAGACATCCGGAGCCGGGCTGGTGCGAATACAGAACAACGTACATTATTTATAATAAGTTAAAGGAATTAGGTTACAAGCTCAAATATGGAGATGCAATAACCGAGGAAAAATCGAGACTTGGCATACCTGACAGCGCAACATGCCGACATTTTGAAAAATTGGCACTGGAAAGTGGAGTTGACAAAGCTTTTCTGGAGGAAATAAACAGAGGCCGCACAGGAGTCATCGCAGAGCTTGACTTAGGTGAAGGCCCAACAGTAGCATTCAGGTTTGATATTGACTGTGTAAAGGTACAGGAAGCGGCAATTGAAGAGCATCTGCCATATAGTCTGGGCTTTGCTTCCCTCAATGACGGATATACCCACAGCTGTGGTCATGACGGACATATTTCAATCGGCTTGGTGTTTGCGGAAATAATAGCGGAGAACAAGAAGCTTTTTAAAGGAAAAATAATTTTGATTTTTCAGGCTGCCGAGGAAGGCGTTCGTGGAGCAAAGGCAATAATAGATAAGGGTGTGCTTCCCAAAATTGATTATATGTTTGGCGGACATCTGGCATTATCATTAGAGGAGAAAAATTCCTTTTCTGCCGGAAGTACTGATTTTCTTGCATCAAAGAAATTTGATGTAACGCTAAAGGGTAAGTCCTCTCATGCGGCAAATTCACCGGAAAAAGGTATAAATGCGCTTTTGGCGGCAACAAGCATAATCAGCGGTTTTTACAGCATCCCTCGACACAGTCAGGGATTGACAATGATAAACGTTGGTGTGCTTAAGGCAGGAAGCTTCCGAAGCGTTATTCCCGAAAATGCCGAAATGCAGGTCGAAGTACGAGGTGAAACCAACGAACTTAGCAACTACATGTTCGAGGAAGCTTCTAATATTGTGGCGAATATATCCAAGGCCTATAAATGTCAGTATACAATTACTGAGGCAGGGTCAGCTCTTTCAGAGGATTGCTCGCCGGAATTGGTTGACAAATTGTATGATATAGTTGAAGGTATGGGAATTTACAACAACTTGTACAAAACAATAAAAATAAAAGGCAGCGAAGAAGATCGGAAGAGCG
>DNNV01000142.1:4577-4738 GCA_003497505.1 Clostridiales bacterium
AGGCAGCGAAGATTACACTTATTTTATGAAGTATGTTACGCAAATGGGCGGACAAGCTACGTACATGCTTTGGGGTGCCGATATTAAGGATTCTTTTCACGGCGGAGGCTTTGATTTTTCTGAAAAATCAATGATGAATGCCGTAAAGGTACTTTGTGAAC
>DNNV01000047.1:0-4435 GCA_003497505.1 Clostridiales bacterium
AAAAATATGCAGGAAATTATAGAGCCGGGAGATAACCTGATGTTTATTCCCGGAACAGAGCTTACGACAGAGTATGAGGGCAGGGAATATCACCTGACTATGTACAACTACGATATAAACAACGAGGCTCTGCTGAATTTAATCAAATGGACAAACGAAAGCAAGATAAGCACCAATTCCCGTTTCATCGGCTCATATGCAGCCTTAAAATTTGATGGAGTAAGCCTTGAGGATTATGAGCAATATGCTTATGACCGCAAACGTGGAGGCTGGAAATCTCTTAACTATATGCTTGATAAGGGAATTCACAAGAATATATCAGCGCACTTTGTTGATTTTGGAAAATCCGGTATGAAGGCGAAACTTAAAGGGCCGGAGGAAGTTATAAAAATCGCCAAGGAAAGCGGCGGAAAAATTTTTCTCGCGCATCCTTCATATCACTACAAGCAGACGCCTATGCCCCATGAGGAGCTGAAATATTGGCTGAGCCTGGGAATAGACGGAATAGAATGCTTTTCGCCCTACAATGTAGGAAGCGAGGAATATTACAAGGACTTTTGCAAAAAGAACGACCTGATGATATCAGGAGGCTCGGATTGCCACGGAGAATTTATACCTGCCAGAAAGCTGGGAATGCCGGAGGTATATTTAGAGGAGCTCAATTTGAAAAAAATACTGTGACAAACCGTCGGATTTACATATCCGGCGGCAGGGAGGCACCATGTTTCAAGATAAATATGTAGCTGCAATAATAGTTGCTGCGGGCAGGGGTACAAGAATGGGCTCGGACATGCCCAAGCAGTACCTGACTATTGCAGGAAAAACAATTCTGGATACCACTCTTTATAAATTCGAAAAAAGCAATGAAATTGATGAAATAATACTGATTGTAAACAAAGAGGATTTAGACTACGTAAGGGAAAATATTACCGGCAGCTATGAAAAGGTGAAAAGTGTCAGTGCCGGAGGCTCCACGAGGACGGAATCTGTATTTGAAGGTATAAAGGCCGTAAGTGATAACTGCGATATAGTCCTCATTCATGACGGCGTGAGGCCGTTTGTTTCATATAATTTAATAAGCAGCTGCGTGGAGGGAGCATATACTCACAAGGCATGCATACCCGTAATCGATGTGACCGATACAATCAAAGAGGTTTCCGGTGACGGGACGGTGTTGAATACTCTGGACAGAAGCATGTTGAAAGCTGTTCAGACACCTCAGGCATTTGATTACACTCTCATAAGGGATTGCTATATAAAGGCAGTGACTGAGGATGCTGTATTTACGGATGATGCCTCAATTGCTGAATTTTACGGTCATATGGTAATGACAATAGACGGCCTCTCCAGAAATATGAAAATAACAACACCCCTTGATTTAAGGATTGCTGAAATATTCGCAAGTATTTATTAAGGGCATAGGAGATATTATGAAAATTGGTATAGGTTATGATGTTCATGCATTTGGGGAAAACAGAAAATTGATTGTAGGGGGAGTACACATCCCATATGAGAAGGGCCTTGAGGGACATTCCGATGCGGATGTGCTCATACATGCTGTAATGGACAGTCTTCTGGGAGCAATGGGCTGCGGCGATATAGGCAGACAGTTTCCCGATACGGACAATAAATACAAGGATATTGACAGCAGAATTCTTCTGAGAAATGTTGAAGAATTAATGAGAAACAAAAATTACAGGCTGGGAAACCTCGATGCTGTTATAATTGCGCAAAAACCGAAAATGAGTCTATATATAGAGCGGATGAAAATAAATATTGCGGAGGATTTGAGAACCGACGTATCAAATATCAATATCAAAGCTACTACAACCGAGCACCTTGGCTTTGAGGGCAGGGGTGAGGGCATGGCGGCGCAGGCTGCGTGTCTGTTGGAAACTGAGGAAAAACAATGAAGTAAAGCAATATATTAAGTATATCCAATGATATATACCCGTGGTACAATAGTCGTATAAATTGAAGGCTTTAGTTGTTCGAAGGGGGTTATCATGGAAAATTATCAGATATTGATATCTGTGGGTGTGCTGATTTTTATATTTTTTATATTCAGAAATAAAAAATCGGCGCAGCGTGAGATAAACGGCTTAAATGAAATTGAATATAACTGCTCGTCCCACATGAAGTTTGATGATGTGGCTGGAAACTACGAGGCAAAGGAAAGCCTCATGGAAATTGTTGATTTTATAAAGAATCCTGAGAAATACAAGAGTTTAGATGCCAGGATGCCCAAGGGAGTATTGTTTTACGGGTCACCCGGAACCGGTAAGACACTGATGGCAAAGGCATTGGCAGGAGAGGCGGGAGTTCCGTTCTATGCCGTATCGGGCTCGGATTTTGTGCAGGTATATGCCGGACTTGGCGCCGGAAGAATAAGGAATCTCTTTAAAAAAGCGAAGAAATCGGGTAAAAGTGTAATTTTTATAGATGAAATAGACGCCATAGGCAAAAAGAGGATGAACGGAAACCTAAGAGGCAGCGATGAAGGTGACAGGACGCTGAATGCACTTCTGACGGAAATGTCAGGCTTTGCAGAGGATTCAGGTACAGTGGTGGTTGCAGCCACAAACAGAATTGATACTCTGGATTCCGCCTTGCTGAGACCGGGCAGGTTTGACAGGCAAATAGAAATTATGCTTCCTGACAGAAATGCCAGAATGGATATACTGAAGTTGTATCTTTCTAAAAAGAGAACTGCTGATGATATAGATTTCGATGAAATTGCTGATATGACAGTTTATTTCAGCGGAGCAATGATTGAAAACTTGGTAAATGAATCAGCGCTTGCCGCAGTCAGAGAGAATTCGGATAGAATAAGCGGTGAAAATATCAGAAAGGCCTACCTTCAGGTTCTTGCCGGTTCTGAAAAGAAAAATGCATCTGAAAACAGCAAGCAAAAAGAGGTTACGTCCTATCACGAGGCAGGTCACGCTTTCGTATCGAAGTTCCTCATGCCTGAAAACAAGGTAGTAAGAGTGTCTGTAATTCCTACCAGCAAGGGCGCCGGCGGATACACTTTAAGCATGCCGGACAGCTCAGAGGTCATTACAAAGAAACGCATAAAAAACCAGCTTTCGATGCTCATGGCTGGACGAGCTGCCGAAGAAATTTTTTTCGGGAGAGATAATATCACCGTGGGGGCACAAAATGACATAGAAAGGGCAACATTGCTCGCCGTAGATTATGTAACAAAATACGGTATGGATGATGATGCGGCATTTGTAAACTTAGGTATACTTTCTGAAAAACTAAATATCCCACTCGCTTCCGTTGAAAAATCAGTGAAGGAGTTATCTGCAAAGATATATGCGGAAACATTTGAGATTATTGAAAGTAATAAAGAAGCAGTTCAGAGAATCGCTCTTCTTCTTGTGGATAAAGAAGTAATAAACGAAGAAGAGCTAGATGAAATAATAGAAACTGCCGAGAATACAAATTTAAGCATGCAGGTTTAAAAGTACCTTGCATGAAATATACCCCATTTTCTAAAGTCTTTAAAAGTGGGGTATATTTTGTGTGTAAAGAAATGCTTATCTAGGGGTTGCTGAAGCTCCTGTTTCAGGGTATGTGAGCAACACATTGTAACTTCCGTCTTCAAACTCTGTCATCGTAAGATTTGCGCCATTTTTAATTTCTTGCAGTTTATTTTCATAATCACGGCGATCAAGCTCCATGGAAGCCGACGAATACTCACCTATGTCAACCTTTTTCTGCGTTTCAGCGAGCTTTTGTACCATCCAATTTTGATAATCTTCATAAGTTGTAAATCGCCTTACGATAATACCTGCCTCACTATCTTCATAAATCTCAAGCCCGGTTGCCACGTCAGCTACATTATCGATGTCCTCAACTTCATCGGTATTCAATAAAGTATCAAGATATTGCTGAGACTTCTCGGGATTAGCGAGAGCCTTATCAATAGGCAGATCAAAAACCGCACTTGTGCCTTCAAAATCGGGATTAGATTTAAGCTCGCCAGTTTTTTCATTGAAAATAAATGCATCAGAATTATAAAACGATCCTGTGTTTATGCCAAGATATATACCACGGTCGGCAAACATCGTTATTTCATCACAATCAATTATGCGATACATAACGCCATCAACTACCATTTCAGAGTGGCCACCGTTCATAGTATGGGCATTAACCTGCCATGGTTTTAAGCCTTTAATGTATGGCGAAACAT
This sequence comes from Clostridiales bacterium, assembly GCA_003497505.1. Classification (GTDB taxonomy): domain Bacteria; phylum Bacillota; class Clostridia; order Tissierellales; family Sedimentibacteraceae; genus Sedimentibacter. Next base: position 4,202 of record DNNV01000047.1, read on the forward strand.
AGAAAGGCATATTTCCATATTCATCATCCTGTACAGAGGGCATCGGACTGCCGTCTGATTTTTGTATGGCAACTATTGAGTATGTACGGTCACTGAGTATATCACCATTTATATAAATCGGTTGGTCAGTAATATCCTTTCCTGACACGATAGCAAGCAGTGTAAATATATAGTCTCCGGAAGTGACAGAAGCATTTATATTAATGGCAGTGTCACTGTTAAAAGCGGCGCTTA
>DNNV01000047.1:4557-11246 GCA_003497505.1 Clostridiales bacterium
GGCGCTTAACGCACGGTTTTCAAATTTATCCGCAACTTCGCTTGGCTTTAGGAAATACCATGCAGCAAATGCGGTAGTAGTAATAAAAACTGAAGCTAAAACGGCAGCGGCAGTCGTGCCGAAAAAACGTCTGATAATAGATTTTTTCATAGTCTTCTCCTTGAACTCATATTTTATTTTTTGTACTAACTCTGGGTCGGGTGTTTCTGAGCTGCTCAAGGATTTTTGGAGAAGAACGTCCATGTTGCAATTCTTATTTTTCATATTCAATCATAACCAATCCTTTCTCAATAAGATTTCGCGCTTTAAACAACCTACTTTTGACTGTGCCGACAGGCACCTTTAATGTAGATGCTATATCCGATACGCTCATTTCTATGGTGTAGTACAGGATAATCGGTATTCTGAATTTATCGGGCAAGGCTTCAACCAATTGACGGACAATGTGTCTTTCTTCCTGTGCCACAAAACTATCTTCCATATTAATGTCACTTACAACCATTTCATCCAATGGTTCAACGGGTGCGAGCCGATTGCGGCGAGCGTATTTGCGTTTCCAGCTTTTCCAAAGATATAATGCAGTGGAAAAGATAAAACTTTGCGGGTTGTCTGAAGCATTTACTCTGTGTAGCTGCTCAAACGTCTTTAAAAATGTTTCCTGAAATAGATCGTCTGCGTCCTCTTTGGAATATGTAAGACTCCGGCAAAACTTATAAACCGGATCTTTGTATTTATCCACTAAATCCGCAAACATATAATCTGGGATTGTCTGATTAATTTTTATCATGTGCAATATTTCCAACTTTGACCTCCTTTCAAAATCCCGTACACTTGTAAATAGTTACGAGTTTTTAAACGGTTCATTTTTTGTAAAATATTTTTACAAACTGCGCGCCCAAAACAGGTATGATTATCATGAATAATCAAATGTTTTTGTACTATTATAACCCTTACACTTAACTCTAAGTCAAGCATACTATAAAATTAGCATAAAATTAATATGAATTTTTTAAAACATACTATTGACTTACAGTTAAGTGTAAGGGTTATACTAAAGTATATAAAAAAAGGAGTGAATTTTATGAAGGTTATAGCTATTAACGGAAGTCCACGCAAGGGTGGAAATACAAGCCATGCACTTGAGGTTATGGCGGATGAACTAAGACAGCAGGATATAGAGGTTGAAATTATTCAAATAGGTCAGTTGAATATTCACGGATGCATTAGCTGCGGATATTGCTTTACTTCTGAGGAAAGCCACTGTGTTTTTAAAGATGATATCGTCAATGAGGTTGCAAAAAAAATGCGTGAAGCAGACGGCTTCATTCTTGCATCACCTACATATTATGCGGGAATAGCAGGAACAATGAAAGCTTTTCTGGATAGAGTATTCTACACCAGCTCAGATTATTTCAAATATAAGGTTGCGACGTCCATTGCAGTTGTAAGACGTGCAGGCGGTGTAGATGTGGTGCATCAGCTCAATAACTACCTTAACTTAGCTGAGACTGTAATGCCGCCGTCTCAATACTGGACGATAGCATATGGCTTGGAAAAAGGAGAGGTTAACCAGGATGGAGAAGGCATTCAGACCCTTCGTAAAAATGCCCGTTCAATGGCTTGGCTCCTTAAAACAATTGATGTCGGAAAAGAAAAGGTACCTTTTCCTGTGGAAGAAGACCGCATTATGACAAATTTCATACGGTAATAACTTTTTGATGATGCGGGTCTTCCTCCGCAGAAGTTCAATGGGGAAGAATATTATGAAATTAGCTATTAAATGCTAATTTCATAAATTCTTATTGTAAGGAAAGAGGACAAACTAAAACAGTCATATCATGTAGAAAATGTTATTGTGGAATTAATGTAGAATGAGGAATGAAAATTGATTTTTATGAGAGAATATAAAATATAGTTGAAGATTTATGTATTATGTGGTATAATTTCATAACAGGAAAGCCTGCGGTGTACGGAAATTCTTTAATTCAACCGACATATTGTAAAAGGGAATTCGCGTCCGGGAGACTATGACAGGCCCGCTTTGACGGGAAGCCAGAACAGCTCGGTAGAAATCCCACCTGCTTAGATGCGGGTATGAATTAATGGTTTGCGGCTCTCGCGGGTTTTTTTATTTTTGTGAGGAAAATAAATCATAATTTTTAGGAAAAACGGGAAAAAGCAATTGCTTTTTGATAAATTACATATATAATATAAATTAAGGAAGAATCAAATGATTAATTAACAGGAGGTAAGTATGATAACCATAAAAGACGTCGCGAGACTGGCAGAGGTTTCAATATCCACGGTTTCAAGAGTTATAAATGATTCAAAGCCTGTAAGTCCCGAAGTGAGAAGAAGAGTTTTAAAGGTTATTGAAGAAACAGGATACAAGCCCAATGACGTAGCAAGAAGCCTTGTTACCAGAAGGTCCTATTTAATAGGTGTTATAGTAAACAACCTTGCCCAGAGCTATGTTGCAGATATAGTGAGAGGTATAGAGGAAATAGGAAAGATGTACGGGTATGATATTCTTCTATGCAGCAGCTATTCAAGCAAGGAAACACAGGAAAAATATTTGCAGCTTCTTGATAGAAAGCAGGCAGAAGGCTTATTCCTTGTGGGAAATAAGTTTGATGATGAAATAATCGAACTTGCAAGAGGTCTTAATAAGCCATGTATCTATTTTACAAGAGACGTGCATGCGAACATGAACCACATATCAATTGACTGTAATGCGGCAATTTACGAAATGACCAAGTACCTTGTACAGGAAGGGCACAGGAAAATAGTATATGTTTCCGATTTTGAGAACAGGTCATCTGTGGAAAATGATAAAATTGGAGGATATCACAAAGCTGTTGAGGATAATGAGCTGGGGTATTCCAAAGTTTATGTTGTGGGTGGAAACAAGCACGGCAAGGCATATGAATTAGGAAAATCAATGGTTAAGGATGCCGGTGAATTTACAGCAGTTGTATGCAGCAACGATGAAATAGCCATAGGAGTGTTGGATAGCTTCATAGATAACGGCATCAGGGTTCCTGAGGATGTATCCGTTGTAGGCTTCGGAAATATCAGGGAAGGCAAGTTCGTAAGGCCTGAGCTCACTACAATAGGAGAGCCTTATTATGATGTGGGTGCTGTCGGTATGAGAATGCTCATAAAAATGATAAAGGGCGACAAAATCCAGCAAGGATTGATGGAATTACCGTTTACTTTAGAAAAGAGAAAAAGCGTTAAATCGTTGAACAATATGTAATTTAATATATTTTTGTTGAAATTAAGCGAAAATTACTTTTATTTTTATGACAAATAGTGATAAGAAAGTTTTTTCGGTCCCCCTATAATATTAATTGCAATACATATAGGGGGATTACATATGAAAAAAAGATTTATATGCATAATGGTGTTTTTGCTGCTTTTCAGCTATAATTCAATTGGAGCGTACGAGTATCATGAGGAAATAGACGACATTGAATATTTGCTGAACGAAAGAATAGTCATAATGAATGAATTCCTTTACGGTGTGAAGGATATGGAGTCTCTGAGTGATAAGCTGAGTAAAATTGAAACAGAAAAACTTCTTGAAAACGATATTGATATTTTAAGCAAGATTATTGATAATCCCACCGATTATGAGCTTGCAATGAGTGTCAAAATAGACGGGATACACAGCCTTGAGAGAAAAGATGGAGCTGTATTCATCAACGCGGATTTAAACTGGCAGATGAGCGGCTATGATGGTGAATTTAATCTGGTGAGAAACTACAATATCAAATGTGTTGAAATAAATGACAGGATGTATCTGGCAAAGCTGGTTATACTGAATGACAGACAGAATATTGGAGATTGAAGGAGAATTAGATGGAAAACGATAAATTATTTTATAAAAAGCATTTTATATGGGAAAAGTTAAGCGACAGCGAGAAAGACGACGCCTTTAAATTAGGAGATGATTACAGGGCATTTATGGATGCTTCCAAGACTGAAAGGTTGTCCGTAAAAGAAATTATCAGAAGGGCGGAGGCAAGCGGCTTTGTAAACATGGAAGACAAGAAGGAAATAAAGCCTGGCGATAAGCTCTACTACGTAAATAAAGAAAAAAATGCTGTTCTTACCGTTGTGGGAAAGGAAAGCATAGAAAAAGGAATGAATATAGTGGGAAGCCATGTTGACTCGCCACGAATTGACATAAAGCAGAATCCTCTGTATGAAAAGCACGGAATTTCTCTTATGAAAACTCATTACTACGGTGGTATAAGAAAATACCAGTGGGTTACAATTCCTCTTGCATTATACGGAACTGTTGTGAAGGCAAACGGGGAGGTAATTGACATTGCAATAGGTGATGATGACAATGACCCGGTGTTTTACATAACTGACTTGCTTCCTCACCTGGCAAAGGATCAGAATGATAAAAAGCTTTCCGAAGCAATAGAAGGAGAGGGACTTAACGTTGTTATAGGAAGCCTTCCTTCAACTGATGGTGATGATGTAGGTAAAAAGGAAGACAAGAGTGTTAAGCTCAATGTTTTAAAAATCTTAAACGAAAAATACGGAATGATTGAAGAGGACTTCCAGACTGCAGAGCTTGAGATTGTACCTGCGGGAAAATCAAGAGACGTGGGTCTGGACAGAGGAATGATAATGGCATACGGTCATGATGACAGAGTTTGCGCATATACATCCCTGAAGGCTGTACTTGAATTAGAAAATCCGGATAAGACCGCAATAGCAGTATTTGCAGACAAGGAAGAAATAGGCAGCGTGGGTAACACAGGAATGCACTCAGCATTTTTTAACAACATGGTTGCAGAGCTGATCGCAATTCAAAATAACGGAAATTACAATGAGCTTCTACTAAAGCGCGCACTTGCCAACAGCAGCATGCTTTCCTCCGACGTTGCCGCAGGTGTAGATCCAACATATCCGCAGGTTACGGAACTTCAAAACGCACCTATAATGGGTAAGGGTGTTGCATTGGTAAAATACACAGGCAGCAGAGGAAAATCCGGCGCAAGCGACGCAAATGCCGAATATATAGGAAGACTGAGAAAGCTGTTCAACGAAAACGATGTAATATGGCAGCCATCAGAGCTTGGGAAGGTTGACCAGGGAGGCGGAGGAACCATCGCATACATCATGGCAAACTACAACATGGACGTTGTTGATATCGGGGTTCCCGTCCTGAGCATGCACGCTCCATTCGAGCTTATTACCAAAACGGATTTATACATGACTTACAAGGCATATAAAGTATTCTACGATAAATTTAATTAATAAAAAAACAGCTCTTTGGCTATGATACAGTCAAAGAGCTGCTTATTATAAGATGTATTTCTTCAAGTTAAATTCTATATATCAATCTAAATTATTCCACTCTTATTACGACAATGTCATATCACCGACTTTTACCCAACCAATCTTTTTTAAAACAAGATTGATGAGTGGGCAGATTATAGCCGGAAGAATAAAAGAAATCAAAATCAACCCCATCCAGTCATTTGATGTTACAGAGGCCTTGGTGCCTTGTGCTATGTCATTCATCCAGCCTGTATATACACCGATTTGTCCCACGAAGCCACAGGTTCCCATGCCGGAGGACACCGGAGCACCATTCATTTCCAATCTAAAAACACAGGTCGCAATCGGTCCCGTGATAGCGGATGTAAGAATTGGCGCAATCCATATTCTAGGGTTTTTCACAATGTTGCCCATTTGCAGCATAGAAGTACCGATTCCCTGAGATACCAGTCCGCTCCAACGGTTTTCCGGAAAGGATGTGACTGCAAAGCCTACCATCTGTGCACAGCATCCTGCGACAGCCGCTCCTCCGGCAATGCCCGTGAGGCCGAGTGCCGCACAGATAGCCGCAGAAGAAATTGGAAGTGTCAATGCAATGCCTACCAGTACGGATACCAGTATGCCCATCAAAAGTGGCTGCAAATTCGTTGCCCACATAATAACGGTACCCATTTTCATGGCGGCATTTCCCAGTGCAGGCGCCCACCATGCTGATAATGCAACACCTATTCCGATTGTAACAAGCGGAGTAAGAAGGATATCAATTTTTGTTTCATTTGAAACAGCCTTTCCTATTTCAGCCGTGATAATCGCAACGAATAATACAGCCAGGGGCCCGCCCGCTCCACCTAATGCATTGGAAGAAAACCCAACCGTAATCATTGAAAAAAGCACAAGAGGGGGACAATGTAATGCATATCCGATAGCGACGGCCATAGCCGGTCCACTCATTACTGTAGCCAGTGAGCCCACTGTATAAGCAACGTCATTTATAACCACAACCGGCATGGTCAAAAAAGAGATATGAAACTGTGCACCCAATGTATTGATAATCGTACCAATCAAGAGAGAACAAAATAAACCTTGAGCCATTGCGCCCATTGCATTTATTCCATATCTTCTTACGGAAATAACAATGTCTTTCCGTTTCAAAAATGATTTTAAGTTTTCCATAAATTATTTCCTCACAGGAGTTTATTTTAAGCTGAAATATCAAGCTATTTCGGCGTAAGTTACACATGTTGACATGAGAAGTATACTACCGTTTAAATGACATGTCAACGCATATGATAACTGCAAATAGCATTGTTAAAGCAATCGTTAGTCGCAATCTGTGAAAAGCCAAAACGACCTAAATAAAGTTTTCTGCTATTTTAAAATAGCAG
>DNNV01000047.1:11339-11906 GCA_003497505.1 Clostridiales bacterium
CTATTTTAAAATAGCAGAAAAAGATTCGCTTTCCAAAAAATCCTTCAGGATGAAATCAAAGGTTTCCAGGGACTTCAATTTGTTGGGTATTGGATTTTTATTTGTAATTTTATAGCAAGTGCGATCCGGCGGAGGGTTTGAAATTTCAGAAATCTTTATGGAGTTTTTGCATAGCTTTTTGGCTGCGGATATAGGCACAATAGACCAGAAATCCGGAACATCTATGAATGAGCTCAGCAGAGTCACCGTATCAACTGTGGAAAATCTTGCCGGGTGTCTTTCCCACAATTCATCATGCCATAACTGGAAGCTTGGACCGTGATACATAAATATTTCTTTTTCGGGGTTTAATTCGTTAGGACTCACGATTTCAGGAAAATCAGAGCGAGACGATGATATCGCAACCATTCTTTCGCTGAACAACGGCTTGCATTCAATGTTTTTATATGGTAGCTTCCACAATACGAATCCCACATCTATTTCGTGATTTTCAATCATTTTATAAATAGTTACGGTCCAATGGGAACCAACCTTTATAATCATGTGGGCATCATTTATGAGGACATT
>DNNV01000047.1:11985-14490 GCA_003497505.1 Clostridiales bacterium
AGTTCTTGAAAAATGCAGGTATTCAAGCTGTCTACTCCGCCTATGTTCAGCTCGTACAATGTTCTTTGTGTTTTCCACACATCTGTATCTCTGTGAAGGGACAGCCATCTTTCAGCTATATCCATAAATTCCTCGCCCTTTGTTGTCAACGTCACAAAGCCCTTTCCCTGTTCTCTTTGAATAAGCTCAGTTCCGATTTCCTGTTCAAGTGCTTTTAAGCGATAGCTTACGGTTGATTGGGACAAAAAAAGCATTTCAGCAGCCTTTGAAAGACTTCTTGTTTCGGCAATAGCCATGAATGTTTTTATATTTGAGTAATCCATAAGACCTCCAACAAATATCGAATTATTAGATATTATACATCAAACTTTTCAGTTTTACAAATATTTAAAACAATATTATAATAAGGAAAACGAATTCGAATGGTATAGCGCTATTATTCACTGCCACATGGTATCAAGGAAAACATTTACGAGGAGACGAAAATATGAATGAAAATAAGGGATTATTATTTGAAAGGGAATATCAGGAAAGTTTAAAACAGCAATTTTATTATGCTGATGAAGATCCTGAGTATGGAAAAAGACTTTTTTTTGAGAATTCAGGTGGTTCGCTCAGGCTAAGGGCGGCTGTAGAAGGAAAGAGGCGCATTGAGATGTTTCCGGATTGTCCTGAGCGAATTCATGCGCGCTCGCTTATACTTAAGGAAATGGTCAACGGCGGAACTAAGGATATTCTTGAAACAGTATTTGGAGCAAGGGGAGGAGCCTTAGTTACAGAGCTTACCGCTTCGCAAGCATTTTTTCAAATAATGGGTGTTATCATGGAAAATGTCACCGAAGGTAAAAATGCTGTAACATCGGCGTTAGAGCATCCTTCGGCATATGATTCCATGGAATACTACTGTAGGAAGACAAAAAGAGAATTCAGGGTAGTGCCTGCAAATCCAAAAACCGGAGGAATTGACCCGGAAGAGGTTATGAAGTATGTTGATAAGGATACGTGTCTTTTGAGCATTATGTCCGCATCAAATATTTCCGGAAATATAATGGATTTGAAAAAAATCATAAGAAAGGCAAAAGAAATAAATCCTGACATCTATGTAATCAGTGATGCTGTGCAGCATGCACCGCACGCAGTTATGGATGTTGAGGAGCTTGGAATTGATGCCATGAATTTTGCTCCGTATAAATTTTTTGGAATAAGAGGATGCGGCTTTGCGTACGTATCCGACAGAGTGGCAAGACTGGCACATCACAAGCTTGCGGCAAAGCCTGCTGACGTTTGGGAACTTGGCACATCTGCACCGGGTAACTTTGCTGCTATGAGTGCAGTAATAGATTATGTGTGCAGCATAGGAAGCAAGTTTGTTCAAAGTAATAACCGACGCAAATTGTTTGCGGAAGGAATGCATCGAATTCACATGCAGGAGAGAGCGCTTTTGCACAGACTTTTAGAAGGTACTGAAGAAGTACCGGGGTTACGCAGCATAGATGGAGTTAAAATTTTTGTTGATACTGAGGACCTCACAAACAGAGACCTGATAGTTGCTATGGGAATTGGCGGAATAGGCTTTACTGAATGTGTTGCTGAATACCAAAAAAGGGGAGTAACCGTATATGAGCGTATCAATACAAGCCTGTATTCAAAGCGGATAGTGGAGGCCTTGGGATTGGAAGGAGCTATAAGAGTATCTCCGATGCATTGTCACGGAACGAATGATATAGATGAATTTTTAAAAATTACAAAACAGATTGCAAATGATTTTGCAAAATAGTGATCGGAGGAAATCATGGAAAAAATTAAGAAGTTACCGCTGGGAAAACAAATTTTAATCGGAATCGTTGTAGGTCTGGCAATAGGATTTATTTCTCCTAAAGCAGCGCAGGTTATATCCCCTCTCGGGACTGTATTTCTGAGGCTGCTGAAAATGCTCATTGTTCCTCTTGTATTTTTCAGCATCACAAGCGGAGTATGCAAAATGGGTGATGTGAAGCAGCTTCGTACAGTAGGTCTGAGATTTGTGCTGTACATAGTGCTTACATCCGGATTGTGTGCAGCCGTAGGAGTTGTTGCAGGGCTCATTACTCGTGCAGGAACAGGAACGACGGAATTTTTAAACACGGCAGAAATTGTTGAGAGTGCATCATATAGCTTTATTGATAATGTTGTTTCATGGGTTCCCGAAAACATTGTGCAGGCAATGTCAACGGCTAATATGCTGCAAATAATTTTCTTTGCTATTTTCCTTGGAATAGCGTTGCTGTCTCTTGGAGAAAAAGTCAAGCAAATGGTTTTGCTTATTGACCAAGGAAGTGAAGCAATGCTTAAAATTACCGAGTATGTCATGGCTTTTTCACCAATTGGTATTGCTTCCTTGATGGCAACCATGGTAACGACCATAAGCGGTGCAACCATGAAAGAGGTACTTGGATTTATAATAATGGATAATGTTTGCGCTCTAATTATTTTAGTCGTAATCTATCCTCTTATTTTAAAAGTTAG
>DNNV01000269.1 GCA_003497505.1 Clostridiales bacterium
ACTTTGTCATTAATATTTTTTTAAAACAGACAAAATTAAATTGAAATTGTGGATAAAAAATGATAGTATGATATGTGTCTGTGGATAACTTTTTTTATTTTATAAATTATGGACAAACTGTTAACAATATTATAAAAATATTGACTATTCAACTTTACCAATTGTTTAAAACTTTTATCAACAATTGTTTACATTATATATTTTAACATACAAAATAAGTTTTATTAACAAAATGTTAATTTTTTTTATCAACAACCGGAGGAATTTATGAACTTTGAAGAATTATGGAATGAAGTCCTTGAAATAGTAAAAGAGGACACAAATCAGGTAAGTTTTAATACTTGGTTCAAGCCCCTTAAAATAGTTGCTTATAAAGACAACACCATTTATCTGGAAACAGCTGACGAATTTTTAAAAAACACACTCAAAAAAAGACATTATAACTTTCTTAAAAACGCATTTACCTATGTTTTGAAAAAAGATACCGAACTAATTTTTACAATTCCCGGAGAAAATATTGATAAGGAAGAAGCCAGAAAAAATGCAGCCACAAACTCTGCTGATGAAGACAATGCCCTGAGTAACGGAAGAAAATTAAATCCTAAATACAGATTTGACAATTTTATCATAGGAAACAGCAACAGATTTGCCCACGCTGCATCTTTGGCTGTTGCGGAGGCACCTGCCACCGCATACAACCCCCTGTTCCTGTATGGCGGAGTTGGTTTGGGAAAAACACACCTTATGCACGCGATAGGTCATTACATACTTGACAACAATCCTGATGCATATGTGCTGTATGTAACGAGTGAAAAATTTACTAATGATCTTATCAATTCAATTAAAGACGGCTCAAATGAAGAGTTCCGTAATACATATAGAAAGGCCGATGTCCTCCTTGTTGACGATATTCAGTTCATAGCAGGAAAAGAAAGTACACAGGAAGAATTCTTCCATACATTTAATGCTCTTCACGAAGCAAATAAACAAATAATTGTATCCAGTGATAATCCTCCCAGTGAAATTCCCACATTGGAAGATAGACTCAGATCTCGTTTTGAGTGGGGATTGATTGCAGATATACAGCCTCCGGATTACGAAACAAGGATTGCTATTCTGAGAAAAAAAGCTGAAGCTGAAAACTACAATGTCCCTGATGATGTAATATCTTACATTGCGCAGAATATACAGTCGAATATTCGAAAACTTGAAGGAGCACTTATAAGAATTTACGCATATGCCTCTCTTACAAACAAAAAAGAAGTTTCTTTGGAGTTGGCTCAGGAAGCATTGAAGCATTTAATATCAAATAACAAAAAAATCACTCTTATAGATATTAAGGAAGTTGTTGCAAATTACTACAATATTTCGCTGGAAGACCTTGTTTCCAAGAAAAAAACAAAAAATATTGCTTATCCGAGACAGGTTGCAATGTATATAGCAAGAAAGCTTACGGACTACTCTCTTCCAAAGCTCGGTGAGGAATTTGGCGGAAGAGACCACTCAACTGTGCTCCATGCATACAACAAGGTTGAGGAAGATATAGAATCCAGCCAGGAAGTAAAGAAAAATGTTGATGATCTTATTTCAATGCTGAACAACTGACATTGACAATTAACAGTTAAAAGAAGCTTGTTGACAAAAAGTGAATAGATGTTGACAAAAAATAAAAGAATGTAACTAACTTTTTTTAATTTTCAAGATATCAACAGGTAGAATTTTTTATAATCTTTGTACATCAATACAAAAAGGAGTTTTCAACAAATTAACACATACTACTAATATTACTACCTATAATTTATATATTTCTATATTGATTTTTATTTTTTAAGTTGTGCACAATTCATTAAAAAGGAGTATACGATGAAATTAAAAATTAACCAAAATGAACTTAATAAAAGCATTAATATTGTACAAAAAGCTGTATCAGCAAGAACACCTCTTCCAATTTTGTCGGGAATTTTAATTGAAGCAAAAGATAATATGCTTATATTGACAGCTACAGACCTGGATCTTGGAATAAAAACATATTCACCCTGTGATGTTGAAGAAGAAGGAGCAATAGTAGTACAATCCAAATTGATAGGTGATTTTGTAAGAAAACTTCCATCTAATTCCTATGTGAATATAGAAACTATGGAAAATAACAACATAGAAATAAAATGTCTGAATTCAGAAATAAACATGCTTGGAAATTCAGCTTCCGAGTATCCTGAGAATACTTTTGACAATGACGGAGATTCACTCTTCATAAAAGGAGAAGCGTTGAAAAACTTAATAAAATATACGTATTTTGCAGCGGCTCAGGAAAATATTAAACCGATCTTTACTGGTTGTCTCATGGAGATTAAAAATAATCTCTGCACTTTTGTTGCTTTGGATGGATATAGAATGGCGGTAAAAAAGATACCTGTTGAATATGGCGGAAGTATTTCTGTTGTTGTGCCGTCAAAAGCATTGCTTGAAATTCTGAGAATTATTGAAGAAAATAAAGAAGACATTGAAATTACAGTATCTGATAGCCATATTTCATTTAAAATAGAAAATACCACTATAATATCTAATTTACTGGAAGGTAAATTTATGGATTATGAAGGTATAATTAAAGATAATTTTGTTACAGTAGTAAAAGCAGAAGCATCAGATATCAGAGACAGTGTTGAAAGAGCATCTTTACTTGCAAAGGATGATAAAAATAACCTTATTATTTTAGATATAAAAGATAAGAGCATGCAGATTAATTCTGCTTCAGAATATGGAAATGTTGAGGAGAATTTATCTGTCGAAAAAACAGGAGAGGATTTAAAAATAGGATTTAACTCAAAATATTTATTAGATTTCTTAAAAGTTATAGACAGTGAAAAAATATCAATAAATCTTATAGGAAAAAACAACCCATGCTTTATAACTGAAGAAGAAAACAAAGATTACATATACATGGTTCTTCCTGTAAGAATAAGCTAAGAGGGTACTATGGAAAAAATAAGTATAAATACAGAGTTTATAAAGCTTGACCAGCTGCTGAAATTTGCAAATGCTGTGGAAGGTGGCGGCATGGCCAAGAATGTAATACTGGATGGTCTTGTAAAGGTTAATGGTGAAGTTGCCCTCCAAAGAGGAAAGAAGCTCAGAGAAGGGGATATTGTTGAATTCGGCAGTGAAAAGTATATCATTTCAAAAGAGGAAAAATGATAGTAAACAGACTGAAAGTAAAAAATTACAGAAATTTCAATGAAGCAGAAATAATGTTCAATGATTCATTGAATATTTTTGTGGGAGATAACGGACAGGGAAAAACAAATCTTATGGAATCAATTTATTTGACCTCCATTGGAAGGACATTCCGACTTAATAGCGAGAATGAACTTATCAAATTTAACGAAAACAACAGTGTTATAGCGGTGAATCTTCAAAAAAGTAATTACAATATGAAAATAGAGCTGAAGCTTGAAAAAAATAAAAAAAAGCAG
>DNNV01000134.1 GCA_003497505.1 Clostridiales bacterium
ACGTCAATATCAAATCCGCCGCTTTCATAAAGCACTTCTATCGGAGTTTTCCCTGTAAGCCTTATGCTTTCCTCAACCTGCTCCTTTGTTTCAGAAACATGTATGTGTATTCCTGTTTTCAGTTTTTTGGCAGCATCCACAATTTCCTTCAATTTATCTCCGGGGCATGTGTATGGTGCATGTGGTCCAAGCCTTAGTCTTATTCTTGAATTTTTATCCCGGTATTCCTCCACAAAGCTCACTGCATTCTTAAGCTGCTGCTCATAATCATCGGCAAGACCAAATATAGTGGGCGCTATATCACCTCTTATTCCGATATCTGCAACCGCCCTGTAAACTGATTCCTGGCAGAAGTAATGGTCGGCAAATGCGGTAACGCCGTTATTTATCATTTCTGCAGCAGCAATTATCGTTCCCCAATAAACATCCTCTGTTTTAAGCTTGCTTTCATAAGGAAATATTTTTTCGTTAAACCAGTTATCTATTGAAATATCTTCAGCGATACCTTTTAGCAGATTCATAGGCGAATGCGTGTGAAGGTTCACAAATCCCGGCGTCACATACAGCCCCGTACAGTCTATAACTTCATATCCTTCTTGCTCTTCCTCTCTTGAAATTTCGGCTATCTTGCCGTTATCAATATATATGCTCAGATTCTTTTCCAAATTTCCGTTTTCATCAATTATATTTCCGTTTTTTAATAAAATCTTAGAATTTATCATATATCCTCTCCATGCTTTTTTCAACATTATACCATAGGCAACCGCCGTTGAGGCAATAATTTATTGCATAAACAAATTGAATCCGACTGCATATAATATATTATTTGTAATGTAGATTATCAGAAAGGTGTGAAACTTAGTGCGAAATAATAACTTTAACAAACCATACATAGCGCGAAATTTACTTTTAAAAAACACTGAAAAAATCTCTGTTGTTGCTCAGGAAACACCTCAGCAGGGTAATGTTCCCGTTGCTCCTGCCGAGCCTGGAACCGTTCCGGAACAGCCTGTAAAGCAGCCTGCCACAGGACATCTCGCCGTGAGTGTGTTTACAGCTTCCGGAGCCCTGCCTGTTGAGGGTGCGGTGGTAACTGTATACATACTGGACGACAACGGTGATGAAAATATCATATCTCATCAGGTTACAGATGCCAACGGAAAAGTTCCAACCATAGAGTTGCCTTCGTCCTATAATCCCAAAAATCCACTGGAAAGCAGCCAGTACTACTTCAGCACATACAATCTAAGAGTGCAGGCCGTAAACTACTATACTGTGAACATAATGGACTTCCGTATATTCCCTAATACAACCACCACATTTAATGTTCAGCTCATTCCGGCAGCTGCAGGCCCTAAGGGAACAGGCCCAAATCAGGTATTTGTAATTCCTCCGAGTCCCATAGACTCATCAAACGACTAAAGGTGGTGATAAAATGAGCATACAAATTCCGGGAATTTCACATGTTGTTATACCAAGCACAGTTACAGTTCATTTAGGTGCTCCCGATGAGCCTGCAGAAAATGTAACTGTTCCTTTTATAGATTATATTAAAAATGTAGCATCAAGCGAGATATACCCCACATGGCCGGAAAATGCCATTCGGGCAAATGTATATGCCATAATATCAATTGTGCTAAACAGAATTTTTACAGAATGGTACCGTTCAAAGGGATACGATTTTGACATAACAAGTACAACTCAATATGATCAGGCATTCGTGCCCAACAGAGGTATATTTGATACTGTATCGGCGGTAGTTGATGACATATTTAACAGCTATATCGTAAGACAGGGTCAGCTGGAGCCGCTTTTTGCTCAATTCTGCGACGGGCGCAATGTTCAGTGTCCCGGGCTGCTGCAATGGGGAACCGTACAGCTGGCTGAGCAGGGCTATACTCCATATGAAATCCTGCAGTATTACTACGGCGAGAATATCAATATAGAAACAAATGTTCCATTAACGGAAGCATACGAAACCTTTCCAGGTATTGAGCTGAAATTAGGTGATGACAACCCGTATGTACTGCTGCTGCAGATTGAATTGAATACAATCTCCAACAACTACCCTGCCATACCTAAGATACCAAATCCGGACGGCACGTTCAATCAGGCCACCAAAGAAGCTGTGGAAGCATTTCAGGGGATCTTCAATCTACCTGTGACAGGTGTTGTCGATAAAGCTACATGGTATAAAGTAAGGAGTATTTATACAGCCGTAACGAAATTAGCCGAGCTTACATCCCGAGGAATTATGATAGGTGAAATTCCGGAATTCACACCGAATCCGGGACCAAACGAAATTGTTCCGAGGGTTCAGGCAGTGCAATATTTTCTTAATGTGCTTGCAGCCTATCATAATACAATTCCTTCAGTAGACATAAATGGTGTTCTTAATACCCAGACGAGGAGTGCTATAATGGCGTTTCAGCAAACATACGGGCTCCCGATTACCGGGTTTATTGATGAGCAAACATGGAATTCAATGTACAATGCTGTATCAGGCATATTAGATACTCTTCCTGCCACAGCCATTTCTCTTCCCACGCTGCTGTGGCCCGGAACTGTACTGAAAGTGGGCTCTGAAGGACCTGACGTATATTTAATTCAGCAATATTTGTCATATATAGCCTCTGTACTTGAAGGAATAACCCTTCCGGAGCCTGACGGTGTTTACGGCGCTGAAACAGAAAGAGCTGTAAGAGAATTTCAGAGATTTTTTGGAATTGATGAAACAGGCGAGGTCAATCAATATACGTGGGACAGAATTGTTCTAATATATCGAAATCTGAGATTTGGCAACACTCGTAACCCGGGACAATTCTCCGGCAGTGAAGCAGCAGCACAATAGGAGGTAAAATGAAAAGTAAATTAGATGATATAAAAAACTCAAATCCAATATTAGAACTTCAGTTCTGTTTAAGAGATATTGCTCAGGTACACAAGGAGATCCCGTCGGTATTTCCCACAGGGGTATTTGACAAAAAAACAGAAGAATCCGTAAAGGAATTTCAGAAAAAATACAATCTGCCCGTTACAGGCAAAGTAAATTTTCTGACATGGAATAAGCTTATGAACGAACACAAAGATTGCATGCACCACATAGATACTCCCAGCAGCGTGGGATGCTATCCGAGCAATGTCAGCGAATATAAGAAAGGGGATTCCGGAAACTTAATTTATATATTGCAGATAATTCTGAATAATTTCAACAAGAAATATAAAAATTACTCTGATGTGCAATTTACCGGTGTTTTTGACGAACAGACAGAATCAGCTCTCAGGCAGTTTCAAAAATACAGTAATCTTCCTGTTACGGGGGTACTGGACAAAAAGACCTGGAATGTCATGAATAAAATAAATGACGTATGCAAGCTGTATGAATAGCAAAAACAAAGGATGAACGTCGAAGACCGCTAACTACGGTCTTTGCTGTTCATCCCTGAAAATAATGGTACCCTCTTTCAGTTCATCTATCACTACAAGACTTTTCAGGTTAAAGTTCATGTTCCTTAAATACTTCCCTCCGTTTTGAAACCCCTTCTCTATTGCAATTCCTATCCCTTCTACTGAGGCTCCGCTTTCGTACGCCAGATCTATAAGGCTTTTCATGGCATTTCCTTCTGCCAGAAAATCATCTATTATTAGAAGCCTGTCATCTTCGTTCAAATATTTTTTGCTTATCATTATGTTGTATTCTTTGTTTTTAGTATAGGAAACAACCTTTCCCTTGTATACATCGCTGTCTAGGTTAAGGCTTTCTGTTTTCTTTGCAAATACAACAGGCACCTTGAAATGCATTGCTGCCATGACTGCAATTGCAATCCCGCTTACCTCGATGGTAAGTATCTTAGTTACTTTTCTGTCTTTAAAAAGGTTGAAAAGCTCTTCCCCCATTTCATACAAAAGCTCAACATCCAGCTGGTGGTTCAAAAAACTGTCTACCTTAAGTACTTGGCCTTCCCTTACTTCTCCCGCTTCAACTATTTTTTTCTTCAACTTGTCCATAACATTCCTCTGACTGCAATCATTCTGTAAAATACTTTATAAATAATCATGATAGCAGAGTGACAGATAAAAATCAAGTCTTTTATAAATCCACTTTCTTTACCAAAACAATATCTGCAAGCGCATTAACTATTTCGGCATCAAACTGTGTTCCTGAGCATCTTTGCAACTCGCTTACAGCTTCCTCTGCGGACAGTAACTTTCTGAAAGGCCTGTCACTTGTCATTGAATCATATGCGTCAGCTACCGATATTATCTTTGACTGGACAGATATGGCATCGCCCTTCAGTCCTCCCGGATACCCGCTTCCATCCGGTCTTTCATGATGCATGAGCACATATTCAGCAATTTCGGAAAATTTATTGGAAGAGCTCAATATCCTGTAACCCACTTCTGCATGCTTTCTGACTTCCCTGCGCTCATCGTCGCTGAGGCGCCCGGACTTATTCACAATATTGCCGTCAATTCCAGTCTTCCCTATATCATGCATTAGACCAGCAATTTTAATTTGCCGAACCTTATTTTTATCAAAATTCATATACAAAGCCAATTTCTCGCATATCCTGCTCACCCTTTTTGAATGCTGCATTTCACTGCTGCCTCTTTGATATAAATTGTGCATAAGCCTCCCTATTATTTTATTCTTAATCCTCGAGCTCTCATAGAGCTTATTGCTGTACATATTATCCTCAGCAGCCTTAAATATATCTCTCATATCTTCCGCCATGCTTGACTTTGTCTCATAGCCGAAGGAAATCGAAATATCTATGGCACAGTCTTTTTCCTTTAATGACATCGCTTTTATTCTTTTAATAATCTGCTCTGCCTGCTCTCTTCCCGTCTTTATCAGTATGGCGGCAAATTCATCTCCGCCAAACCTGGCAACTATATCCGTCTTTCTGCATCCTCTGCTCAATATATCTGCGGCACTTCTAAGCAACCCATCTCCCTTACCGTGCCCAAAGGAGTCATTAACTAGCTTAAGTCCGTTAACATCAGCCATAATCAGCGTTATGGGAAGATTTTTTTCCGTATCCAGCTCCCTTAATTTGTTTTCAAAAAATCTCCGGTTATACAGTCCTGTTAACGGATCGCAATAGCTCAGATAAAGTATTTCCTCCTGCTTTTTTTTCCTCTCGGAGCAGTCTTTAAATACGATAACAACACCGGTTATCTTTCCGTCATCCTGAATTATGGGCGCAATTGTATCCTCAATAGCCGTTTCCGTTCCATCCCGTGCAATCAGCACAGTATTTCCGGACATCTCATGTTTTTCGCCTGAATTAATTACCTTCTTGAAAATATTTCTGCTTTTCTCACATGTCTGCCTATTTATTGTGTTAAATACCTCTTCGAATGATTTTCCGCACGCATCTTCGTTAGTCCACCCTGTCAACTGCTCTGCTGCCTTGTTTATAAAAACGACCAGACCCTTTTTATCAGTGGAAATAACCCCATCTCCTACAGATATCAAAGTCGTCATAAACAAGTTTCTTTCATGAGACAGCTCAAGCTCGAGATTCTTCCTCTTTGTAACATCGGTATGAGTTCCGCTGATTATATGAGGTTTGCCTTCCTCTGTCCAAGATATTACTTTTCCTCTGTCCTGAATCCATACGGTACTGCCATCCTTATGAAGCATTCTGTATTCTTCGTCATAAAACTCTATTTCTTTATTGTACAGCTTTTTGTCTCTGTTAAGCTGGGCCTCCAAGTCATCGGGATAAACAAG
>DNNV01000396.1:0-2932 GCA_003497505.1 Clostridiales bacterium
TGATATTTGTGACTTCCCTTTTTTTTAAGTTGTTTTCTTTTAGAAATTTATCAGAAAGCAGATCATCCAAGAACAAGTATGCATTTTTTTCAAGTCCGATGTCAATAAAGGCGGCCTCCATTCCAGGAAGAATGTTCATAACCTTACCCTTGTAAATATTGCCCACTACACTTTCATTATATTTTTCCTCGTGCATATAATCCATGAGCCTGCCATCTTCCAGTACGGCTACCTGATCAAAAAACACAGAACTGCTTATCAAAATCTGCTTCATAATACCACCTACAGTATTGTATTCATTTCCTTATCCAATGCATCAATCTTCATTATTGTGCTGTAATCTATGCCGAATGCCTTTTCATCTATTAATCTGAGGAATTCATCCACCCTCATGCTGCCTGTTTCTGTGGTTGCGAACACCGCCTGTATCCTTGCTCTTCCTTCACCGGAAGATTCCGCCTTCAGAAACTTTATAAAATCCTTTGTATTTATTTCCTTTGTAACTGTTTTATTCTTTTTATTTTTCTTCTGCCTGCTGAATTCAACTCCCGGTTCAAGCATTTCACTCATCAGCGCGTTCAGTTTATCCATATCGAGGCTGTCTGATTCAATTCCGATTATATATTCAGCATAAGAGCATCTTGCCATCAGTGACTGCGATTCGTCAAGGTATCCGACCTTTAACATCTGCATTTCCTTCGGCATCACCCCGTTCATTTTATCCATAAATTCCTGAGGTGAAATTTTTTCATTCAGTTCAAGTTCAAAATATTCTCCTATGCTCTCTGTTCCAAGCGAAAGCGGAAAGCCGAATGACGTCTTCATGTGAGGATTGAAACCTTCAGAATACTTTGCTTCTATTCCGGCCCTTTTAACTGCCCTCTGAATAAATCTCAAAACATCCAGATGAGAGATATATTTTAAATTTCCTGTCTTGCTAAATTTACTTGTTATTTTGTACATGAGGGCAGGCACCTCCTATTAATTTATGGTTTACTCCGCAGTTAGTACAGTTAAGCCTGCAATCTGGGGTAGTCATTGCCTCCATGGCATTTTCATATTCGCTTATGAGATATTTTTTCGTAACTCCCACATCAATGAAATCCCACGGAAGTATTTCATCAAGCTCTCTTTTTCTCTTTCCGAAGAAATTAGGATCAATGCCTGTCTCTTCAAATGCTTCCATCCACTTGCCGAAATCAAACATGTCATACCAGCCGTCAAATCGGCAGCCTTTTTCCCATGCTCTGATTAAAGCCTTGGAAAGTCTCCTGTCTCCTCTGGCAAAAACAGCTTCAAGGTAGCTCAACCTTGGCTCATGATAGCTGAAGGATACCTTTTTATCCTTGATTTCTCTCTGCAGTGACTTTGCTTTATCATAAAATTCATCCATGCTGTCCTGCTCCACCCATTGGAACGGTGTGAAGGGCTTCGGAACAAAGCATGACGCACTTGCATTTATTTTAAGGTTGCCCTTTATTTCTTCCTTAGGTCTGTTGAAAAACTTATCCTTTACCTTGTACGCCAAATCCTTTATGCCAAGCACATCCTCCATTGTTTCTCCCGGAAGACCTATCATAAAGTATAGCTTAACTGTTGACCATCCCAATTTGAACGCTGTTTCCACAGGTCCCAGTATTTGTTCCTCAGTAAGGTTTTTATTTATAACATCTCTCATTCTCTGAGTTCCCGCTTCGGGAGCAAATGTAAGACCGGATTTTCTTACCTCCTGCAGCCTCTCAATAATATCAAAGGTCATTGAATCCAGCCTCAGAGACGGAAGAGATATGCTTATATTTTGGTTTTCATATTTATCTAACAGCTTCAGTGTTAAATCCTGCAGACATGAATAATCTCCTGAGCTCAGCGATGTGAGAGATATCTCGTCATGTCCCGTGGAATTAAGCATGCTTTCAGCCTGGCATACAAGAGTTTCGGGAGCCTTTTCTCTTACAGGTCTGTAGACCATACCAGCCTGGCAGAACCTGCAGCCCCTTGTGCATCCTCTGAATATTTCAAGCACCACCCTGTCGTGAACCACATCGATATATGGCAATATACTCTTGTCAGGGTAGTAGCTTTTATTCAAATCCTTAATAATGCGCTTGGTTATAACAGCCTTTGCATTCTCATTTATAACTTTTCTTTCCTTTATCGTTCCGTCGTCTCCATATACCTCTTCATAAAAACGCGGAACATAAATGCCCTCCAGCTTAGCTGCTTTCTCCAAAAATGAAAGCTTGCTGAAGTTGCCCTTCTTCTCTTCTTCATAAAGCTTCAGAAGCTCCGGCAGAAGTTCCTCTGTTTCACCCACAGTGAAAAGATCTATAATCTCATACAGTGGCTCAGGATTATATGCGCAGGGTCCCCCTGCTATTATAATGGGCATATCATCAGTTCTGTCTTCAGCCCTTATTGGTATATCCCCTAAATTAAGCATATTCAATATATTTGTATAGCTCATTTCATACTGCAGAGTAAAGCCCACAAAATCAAAGCATCTGAGCTCATCCTTGCTCTCAAGGGCATAAAGAGGGATATTATTCTTTCTCATTACCTCTTCCATATCAGTCCATGGAGCAAAAACTCTCTCACACCATATATTCTCCATGCTGTTCAGCATGTGGTACAATATGTGAAGTCCGGTGTGGGACATCCCCACCTCATAAACATCCGGAAATGCGAATGCAAATCTCACATTCACTTCTTCCCTGTTTTTTATGACAGAATTAAGCTCGCTTCCCACATATCGGGCAGGCTTTTCCACCTTTAGCAGCTCTCTGTCAAGTTTTTTTGTATCTATCATATTTTTCCCTTTCTATTTTTCAACACAACTGTCCATTTCAATATTTATTATTAACTAAAGTATTTTATCATATTAAATTTTAAATGACAACTTCAAATTGCAATACGTATTCGTAGAAGCATATTT
>DNNV01000396.1:3149-17886 GCA_003497505.1 Clostridiales bacterium
GTATTCGTAGAAGCATATTTTTATTGAAAACCAGCATTAGATGTTATAATATAAAAGCATAATTTACACGGAGGATGAAATGGACTACAAAGAAGCACTTGATTTTATTCACTCTACATACAAATTCGGTTCAAAGCTTGGACTTCAAAATATTACAAGGCTTACAGAACTGCTGGGCAACCCACAGGAAAGCTATAAAATAATACATGTTGCGGGAACAAACGGAAAAGGCTCCACAAGCAACATGATACACGATGTATTAATGGCATCGGGATACAAGACAGGCTTATTCATAAGTCCTTTTTTAGAGGAATTCACAGAAAGAATTCAGATTAATAAAATCCATATCGATAGGGAATCTCTGGCAAGAATAACCTCAACAGTTAAGGAAAAAATTCAGATAATGCTTGAGGAAGGCTGTAATCATCCCACGGAATTTGAGGTCGTAACTGCCATAGGCTTCAAATACTTTCAGGAACAGCAAATTGATTTTCTCGTCCTGGAGGTAGGCCTCGGAGGGAGATTTGACGCAACCAATGTTGTGGACAATACACTGGTTTCAGTGATTACATCCATCAGCTATGACCACATGGAATATCTGGGCGACACATTAGAAAAAATAGCATTTGAAAAGGCTGGGATAATAAAGGATAGCTCCTCGGTTGTTATATATCCTCAGGAAGAGAATATCGTCAGCACTGTAAAAAAGACAGCGGAAGAGAAGCATGCGGTGGTTTATGAAACCGATAAACACAATATTAAAAAAATAAGAGGGAACTTAACCGGGCAATGGTTTAAATATTTAAAAACAGATGTGTTTAGCCTGCCTGAAATAAAGATTAACTTCTTGGGAGAGCACCAGTTGTATAACGCCCTTACCGCACTGCGTACACTTGAAATATTAAAAATCAAAGGATATGACATATCCGAAGAAAGCATCTTAAAGGGGTTCGACAGCTGCAGATTTGCCGGACGGTTTGAAATATTGAGAGAAGCTCCTATCATCGTACTTGACGGAGGCCATAATATAAATGGTATTGAATATTTTGCAAAAGCTGTAAAAGAAAACTTCAAGGACAATAAGATAATCCTTTTCTTCGGTATGTTGAAGGATAAAAACCCGGAGGACGTTCTTTCGTTCATACTGCCTCTCTGCAAGGAAGTGTACACACTTACTCCAAACAACCCAAGGGCTATGTCTTCAGAAGAGCTGGCAGAATTAATCAGAATGCACTCAGACTTAAAGGTCACTCCCCTGACCGACTATGCACAAATTCTGCCCGCAATAAAGAAAATCTCCACAGATGAATATGTGGCTTTTGTAGGCTCTCTGTACATGATAGGAGATGTGAGAACTCTCCTTAAAAATAGCGGAATTATTAAACATAGCAATTAAAAATACAAAAGGAACGGATAGCGCCGTTCCTTTTGCTATGTACTAAAAATCTATTAATCCCAGGCTTATTTTAAGGCAGTCATCAACTTCACCCATAAGATTTTTGTCAAAGCGTCCTATTTTTTCCTTAAGGCGCTTTTTGTCAATGGTACGGATTTGTTCAAGCAGGACAACAGAATCCCTTGGTAGGCTGAAATCCTCAGAACTTATCTCGATGTGGGTAGGCAACTTAGCCTTATTAATTTGTGACGTAATTGCAGATACAATAACCGTAGGACTGTATCTATTTCCAATATCATTTTGTACTACTAAAACCGGTCTTATTCCGCCTTGCTCTGACCCGATAACCGGGCTTAAGTCAGCGTAGTACACATCTCCCCTTTTTACAATCAAATTATTCACTTCCCAATAATTTTGTTTCGTAGCTTAAAAAATCTTCATAGTCCCCTTCTGAGTATTCTTCTGTAATGCTTTTATTTATATTGCTCATTTCCAGATATCCGGCCTTCATCTTACTTCTGATTTCAATCTTTCTCTTCTCGATTAAATAGAACCTTATGGATTTGCGTATAAAATCGCTTCTGTTAGTTCCCTCTGTTTTAACTGCATTATCCAATTCTCTAAGAAGATTTTCAGGAATTGAAATCAATATTTTTTTGTTATCAGCCAAATCACACACCTCGATTACTCAAACTAAGTTCATATAAACATATCTTATGTAATTTTATCACATTCATTATATAAGTTGTATGGTAACTTCTTCATTAATGTGAAATTTATTATTCTTCAATATTAATTTTTTCATATTGTATAGTTTTTACCAAGTTATCTTTTTTATAAATAAAAATTGTTGCTGGAAGCAGGCTTTCTTTTCCAAAGTTCAAAACATGCTTGTAATTTCCATCAAAATAAATCAGCTCATCCGGCAATTCGTCCATGGAAGTGTTAAATTTCGTCAAATCAAAATCATATACAAGAGAATCAATCAATTTAAAATTTTCAACCGATACACTGCTTTCCGGAAATCTATCATTGTTTAAAACACATCTGTTTCCTGAAAGATATGCAAAGTTCCAGGCTTCTTTCCCGGTGTCTGCCCTGAAGCTGTAGTTTCCGTCCCTGCATACAATATTCATCTTATAGGAATTCTCGCTGTTGTCAGTATAAACCTTTACTAAAGCCTCACCTGTATAATTTACAGGAATAACAAATTTTTCTGTCTTCGCCGAACATCCGCACAATGCAATAACCAGTACAATCAAACAAAATATTTTCAGCTTCATTTCAATATCCCGCTTCCATCTTTATATAACAGGTATATGCCATTCTGCAGATTTATAGAACAATCTTACAAAAATCTTAATCCGCCAACCTCCTGCAATGATTCGGCCACACAATATGCCGTCGCAAGTTGAGATGTATGAGATATGGATATCTGTATATTGGTTATCTTCAACTCCTGTGCCCTCTTCAGAGCATTCTCCGTTAATTTCACATATGGCTTACCCTTTTCATCCTTTAAAATCTCTATATGACATGGCCCAAAATTGGAAAATCCCGTTCCCAGACACTTAGAAACAGCCTCCTTGGCTGCAAACATTCCTGCCGCAGTTTGAGCATTAAACTTTCTTTCCTTTAAATATTCCTCTTCATTCTTTGAATATATCTTATGAATAAATCTTTCATTATCAAGATTCTTTTTAATTCTGTCAACTTCTGTTATATCAATTCCACATCCAATAATCATTTTCAATCTCCCTTAAAAAAATTAATTGACAAAGAGCCCTGCGTACGTAATAATTATATTATATGATTAATTTTAAAACAATTCTTTATTTATAAACTATACGAAGGAGTCAACAAACAAATGAACAATGTAAATGTAGTTTCTCACCCGCTTATTCAGCATAAACTGACTATGCTAAGAGATAAAAACACTTCATCAAAGGATTTCAGGGAGTTAGTAAGAGAAATTGCCATGCTTATGGCATATGAGGTAACAAGAAATCTTCCCTTACAAGATATAGAAATAGAGACGCCTATTTGTAAAACTGTGGGCAAAGCACTGGCTGGAGAAGATATAGCCATAGTTCCCGTGCTAAGAGCAGGCTTAGGAATGGTTGACGGCATGCTGGACCTCATCCCCAATGCCAAAATAGGACATATAGGATTATACCGAAATGAAGAAACTCTTCAGCCCGTTGAATATTATTGCAAGCTTCCAAGCGACATAGGAAACAGGACAGTTATCATAACCGAGCCAATGCTATCAACCGGTGGTTCAATGAACGGTGCTATAGAGCTTCTGAAAAAGCACGGTGCTAAAAAAATAAAATCCATTCATTTGGTGTGTGCTCCTGAAGGACTCAAAAAAGTTATGGAAGCTCATCCTGATATTGAAATTTATACCGCAGCAATTGATGAGAAATTTAATGAAATAGGATTTATAGTACCTGGATTGGGTGATGCAGGCGACAGACTCTTCGGAACGAAATGACTATAATCAGATCAAATAAATAAACTAAGCTTAGTAATAAGCCGGGACGTGATTTATCACGTCTATTTTCTTGAGGTGAATATGCAGAATACAATTAAAAACAACAAAGCTTTTATAAATACCTTATTAGTTATTGCCGTACCGGTTATCATTCAAAATGCCATAAGCATTGGACTTAACATGATTGACACGGTAATGGTCAGCAGCCTGGGCGAAAATGCAATATCGGCAGTTGGCTTGGCAAACAGAATCTATTTTATTTTTACAACTATTTGCTTCGGAATTTACAGCGGAGCATCCATATTCGTTGCACAGTATTGGGGAGCAAAGGATACCGAAAGCATTAAAAAGGTATTTGGTATTGACCTGATTATCGGTTCAGTACTGGCCATTGTTTTTTCGGTTACTGTCTTTCTGTTCAGAGAACAGCTTCTGAGAATATTCATCAATGAAGCAGATGTAATTCACCTCGGCGGCAAATACCTGAAAATTATAGCCATATCTTATTTTTTCACTGCTGTTTCATTTGCATTCAGTTTTAACTGCAGAGCAATTCACAAACTGAATATGCCTACAGCAATCAGTGCAGTTGCCCTGTGTGTAAACACATTTTTAAACTGGGTTCTGATTTCAGGTAATTTAGGCTTTGAGGCAATGGGTGTTGAAGGCGCAGCTATTGCTACTTTGATTGCAAGAGTCGTGGAATTTGTAGCTCTAATATATTTTATTTACAGAGATAAGGGTCATCCATTGGCAGGAACCTTCGCCGAATTAACATCCTGGGATTTTTCAATGCTGAAAAAAGTAATGAGCACCTCTGTTCCTGTAATTCTTTCTGAAACAGCATGGTCCGTAGGTACTTCCGTTTATTTCATTGCATATGGATTTATGGGTTCATATGCAATTGCGGTTGTCCAGATTGCCTTTACAATCTCTGATTTCTTCATGACACTGTTCTTTGGTATAGGCAACGCCAGCGCCGTTATGATAGGAAATGAAATAGGTAAAAATGATGTGGATACTGCCATGGATTACAGCAAAAAATTTGTAAAACTAACACTTGTTCTAAGCATTGTGCTTTCATTTTTACTGTTTATATCAAGGAATGCCATAATTAGGTTTTTCAATTTGGAGCCCGAAACAAGTATGTATCTGAGCAAAACGTTGGCGATATATTCGCTGTACTTTACTCCTAAAATGTTCACATACATGTTTATATGCGGAATATTGAGAGCAGGAGGAGATACAAGATTCTGCATGTTCCTTGATATGGTCACAATCTGGCTCATGGGAGTTCCTCTTTCATTTTTCTCCGTGTTAGTGCTTCATCTTCCTATACACCTTGTAATTGCTGTTGTATTCAGTGAAGAAATAATAAAGATGATAATAATTTTAAAAAGATATAAGAGCAGAAAATGGCTTAACAATTTAATTATGGATTAGGCTGCTCAATCTGATTTATATATCGGAGGTACAATGAGACATATATTTATAATTAATCCCGTTGCAGGCGGAGGAAAAGCACAGAAAGAAATAGCAGATGCTATACACACCCTGCTGAAGAATGGAGACACCGATTATGAGATTTATTTTACTAAATTCAAAGGTGATGCAGAAAGTTTTATAAAGGCAAAATACTCCGAGCACGCACCATGTATATTTTATGCATGCGGTGGAGACGGAACACTACACGAGGTAGTAAATGCCGCGTGTGGATTGGATAACATAAGCATCGGTATAATTCCCTGCGGCTCTGGAAATGATTTCGTTAAAAATTTTGACGGTTACAGCAATTTTCAAAGTATACAATCACAGATTGACGGTCAGAGCATAGATTTGGACCTTATAAAAATAAACAACAAGTATGCAGTATCTGTATGCAATATAGGTCTGGATGCTGACGCTGCCTTCAACATGCATAAATTTAAAAAACTGCCATTCGTATCAGGTTCCGGCAGATACTATTTATCTGTGCTTTATTGCCTTATGAGCAAACTTGGAAAAGATTTAGAAGTAATAATTGATGACAATGAAATACTGAAAGGTTCATTTTTGCTTGGAGTCATGGCAAACGGCCATTCATACGGAGGAGGCTACAAATGTGCTCCTCTCGCCTCGATCAACGACGGAATAATGGACCTGTGCTTTGTGGATAAGCTGTCACGCTTTAAAATTATGAGCGTCATAGGAAGCTACAAAAAAGGGACACATTTAATCAACCCTAAGGTGAACAAATATATATCATATTTCAAATGCCGCCATGTTAAAATGAAAGGCAGAGATCAGTTAAATGTGTGCATTGACGGTGAAGGCTACACTTACGATGAAGTGGACGTATCCGTGGCAAAAGGAGCATTGAAATTCTGGATGCCGAAAGGCACTGAAATTCAGCAAGTTAAAGAGCTGTCGCAATAAAATTGCGACAGCTCTTTTTACACTTCAGCTCTAATTAATTCATAGACAATCTGTCAGCTAATTCTCTGTTTTTCATTATATAGTCCACTACTGTCGTTCCTGCTATTGTTACCACAACAAATTCACCTATGGCAACATATATTGCATTCATTAAAAACGGTGTATTGAATAAGTATGTGAGCTCAACACCCACTATCAGCGCATTTGATATAACCGGTCCCAAAGATGCAATAAATAATGATTTTTTGCTGTATCCCATGGTCTTTCTGACTGCAATAATAAACATTATTGCTGCAAATGTGGCAAATGAACCAGCCACAACATCTATTATTCCCAATGGGCTTGGGGCGTTTGCCAACACGCATCCCAATATTAAGCCTAGCCCGTATCTCGGCTCTATAAATGCAAAAAGCACTAATATTTCCGATACCCTGAACTGCAGCTGTTCATAGCTCATCCATGCAAATGCATAGGTCAGCGCCGCATATGCGGCAGCAATTAATGATGTGCGCGTTATAAATTGTATCTTATTTTTTTCCATTAAAAAAACTCCCTTCCAGGAGCCGTGTCAAAAAAGGGCATAGTAACCCTGTATTTTCGCACCGCTTCCATCATTCTCCGTGATATCGGGCTCATCATGGCAAGTCTTCTGGCTTGGCACATGTATTTTTCTGCCTTCCCGGTTCTACCAGTGGCATAAAATCATTGAAAATACATTTTAAGTGCAATACAGCGGCGGGACCGCACAGGATTCTGACCTGTTTCCTTATTAAGCAATGCACCATGATAAAAAAATAATACAACATATTGTGATTAACATCAACATTATCACAATATGTTGTATTATTCGTTATTATTGGATACATCTTTCAGAATATCTTTTTTCTCGTTTTTTCCATATTTAACAGCATATCTTACTCATCTTTCAAAATAAGAGAGCCATTAATTTGCTGATTGAATTAAAGTGTATACTACAAAAAAATATTTTATAGGGTTGATATCCCAGGAATTACCGCAGATTAATCACCTTTGAGTTTTTTCACTGTCTTCTTTACCGGTAAAATAATTCCAGAGATCCATGGATATATTGTTGCCGTAGAATATTCCCTTATCAGTAAGGTGGTAATCATTGCCTTCCTTATTGAAATAACCTTCGCATATAAGATCTTTGAATAATTTTTCCATGTCTGATACTGAATCAGGGGGAAAATCCCCCGGATTTACTTTAAGAAGCTGAAGTGATGATACTGCTTTGTTGATTTTATTGTATTCGTCCTTCATTACAGGGACCATTTTCTTCATGGGGTTATGGGTGAATTCTCCGTACTGATCAATATCAATGGGATTCATCACTGCCCCACCCATTATTTCCCCTCCGGCTCCAGCTCCTAAGGGTATTGTATATTTGCCTGTATTTCTTGCTTTAATATACCTGTAACTGTCTCTTCCGGGTTTTACCATCTTGGTTATTTCAAGAAATTCATATCCATCCCTTCTCATTTCACCTGCGATGGTGTCGAATAAAAGTCTCTCCCTTTCCATATCATCATTGATATTCATGTCTTCTGGATGAAGGGCTGAAAGAAGTGAATTTTCCATGGAAATAAGGGAATAGAGAGAAAATCCTGCTATGTCGAGGGTCTTCATTATCCCGATGTCATACTGAAGTTCTTCCAGGGTCTGTCCGGGGTAGTTATAGATAATGTCCATACTGATGTCTGAAAGACCTGTATCAATATATTCCTTCATTCTTTCGACTGCAAAATTCCCATCCCCTACTCTTCCGAGTAATTCTCTCACCCGTGTGCTGAATGTCTGAATACCAGCACTTAATCTGTTGAGGCCTGATTCCATAAGTATTTTAAGCTTTTCAGGTGAAAGTTCGGAAAGGGTTGTTTCCATGGTTATTTCACAGTCAGGTGCAAGGAGAAAAGATGACTTAAGTTTTTCAAGAATCCTAACAAGGTCCTTTTTTTCCATGGAAGTCGGAGTACCACCTCCGAAATATACGGCATCAATATCACATGTTTTTACAAACGGAGTCTCTGAAATCTTATCAATGTGCCTTATTATCATGTCTGCATATTCCGGGTTACAGGGCGAGAGTTCCCTTCTCATGCTGCAGAAGGTACATATCTTGCTGCAGAATGGAATGTGGATATATATGGCATTGCCCTTTCTGTCGCACTCTTTGTCATAAAGCTTTGAAAGATCTTCCATACCTCCAACGAATCTTCTCTTTTCCCTTCCCATGGAATGGGACTTTTTTCTCTCACTGTATCTGTTTTGTTCCATAGGTGACTTTTACCCATACTTTCTTCATTTTAAGTTGTCTGTTTAAATTGTCTGTTTAAGTTCTCTGTAAAATTTTCTGAATATCTCCGATGCCTTTTCCCTGTCATTTTCATCCGGATGACTTTCTGCATCTTCATGTCTTTTCCTTCTTCCTTCATCCATATAATGTGGATGTCCTTCAGGAAGATTTTTGAACTTATCCTTTAATCTCTGGCATATTCTGCCCTGGCAGATGAATTCAGATAAAACTGTGCAGCCGTTGCTTCGAAGTTTTTCTGTACCGTAATCCAGAACTTTTCTCGCATGGTCTGAATCGGGATATACACCGGCAGTTGCAATTATACCCACGGGTTTATTCTTAATTCTCTCCATGTATGAATCTGCAAGAGAGTCCGCCTTTCCCTTGTCAGCCCAGTAACCTATGATATATGCATCGTAATCAGCTGAAGGATTGTCTGCAATATCACTTATTTCAACCGAATCATCCTTTTCAGCATATTCCGACAGTGATTTATAAACTGCTTCACACACATTTCTGGTATTGCCCGTCTGTGATGAATAACAGATGAGTATTTTCATATTATGAGCTTTCCTTTCAGGAGTTTTTCTACATTCTTTGATTATTTATTTCAGTCCTTTGCAATAGCCTTAACTTTATAGGTTATATCTTTTTGTCCCTATATCTATTAGTCAATATGTCTTTGTCTTTCGTTTTTTGTTTTATTTAAATTTTCAGTGATGGAGGATCTGGTGATGAAAGTTTTAGTGATGATGGTGTCTGGGTTTTACCCCTTCCTTCATCCTTTCAACAAAGAGACTTCTTATCTTTTCATTTTCGCCAAGTCCCACAAGATGAACTTCTGTTTCATACCCTTCTGATTTTAAAGCTGAATTCCAGGAATCCTCGTCATCCCCTGCCATATCGTTTTTGGCATGGTCCCCTGCAACCAGCATGAGGGGCATAAGGTGTAATTTTTTATATCCTTTTCCTTTAAGCTTATTTATGACGTCAGAAAGTTCAGGGTATCCTTCTACAGTACCTATATGGATATTGGTGATTCCTTCCTTTTCAGTCATACTCTGAAGCTGGGAAAAACATGCGTTCCCCGGGTGGTATGACCCATGTCCCATGAGGACACAGGCTTCTTCTTCAGACTTTGCCGGACAGTTTTCTTTTAATATTCCGATGAGGTTTTCAAAATCTTCGTGGCTGTATAAAAGTGGTCTTCCGATTTTAAGGGAATCAAATGTCTTATCATCTAGGAATCTGTAAAAAGTTCTTAGGATTCCGTCGTATTCCTTACCCGGCATTATGATAAATGGCAGGATTTCAACTTCCCTGTATCCATCTTCTTTAAGATGAGCCAGTGCTTCCTCTGGGCTTTCTGTAGCAATCCCATCCCTTTTATTTAATATCTTTCTAATTATTCCGGATGTGAATGCACGTCGTACTTCATATTCCGGATATGCTTTTCTCACATCTTCTTCCATGGGTTCTATGGTTTTTTCAAGTGTATCCATATGGGTAGTACCAAAACTTACCACCAGTACTGCTTTTTTGATTTCTGATGAGGTATTTTCTGCCATTCTTTTTCCTTTCGCCGGTTATTTACGGTTATTTACGGTTATCAATCAGGTATAAAATATTTTCTTTTTTTACCAGGTATCTCTGTAAGGTTTCCTTCAACCCCGAAGACATCCATGATGGATTCTTCAGTTATGACTTCTTCAGGATGCCCTGAATAAAGGATTTTTCCTTTTTTTAACATCGCCACCCTGTCGGAGTATTTTATTGCGTGGTTGATGTCGTGGAGTACACACATTACCGTAATTCCATGTTCTTTTTTTAGTTTTTCAAGGGTTTTGAGAACTTCTTCCTGGTGTTTTATATCGAGGGAAGTTGTGGGTTCATCAAGGAGTATTATTTTTGTCTTCTGGCAGAGACACATGGATATCCAGACCCTCTGCCTTTCTCCTCCCGAAAGAGTTTTAAGTAGCCTGTCCTTAAACTTGAGCACTCCTGTTTCTGCCATTGCCCACTCCCTTATTGCTGCTGATTCTATATCCTTCTGGAATATTCCCGTGTATGGAGTCCTTCCGTAGGAAACCAGCTGCTCCACCGTCACATCCGCGGGAGCCTTGGGGTTCTGGGGAAGGTTTGATATAAGTCTTGCCTTCTGCTGTGGTTTATATTCTTTAAGATCCTTTTCGCCGAGGATTACAGAACCACCCTGCCTTTTGAGAACCCCTGCCATTGTTTTTAAAAGAGTTGATTTGCCTGAACCATTGGGACCAAGAAGTGTGATGAATTCACCAGGTTCAGCTGTAAGTGATGCCGATTCAATTACTGTCTTGTTTTCATATCCGCATTTTAGATTTATTGCCTGAAGTTTTATCATTAGGCCACCTTCTTCTGTCTTAAAAGATAGAAAAAGAAGGGAACCCCAAGGAGGGACATTATTATTCCAACAGGAATTTCCATAGGTCTGAAAATGGTCCTCCCTATAATATCCGCCGCCATTACAAGCCCTCCGCCAAGAAACATTGCAGAAGGTACTAAAATCTTATGGTCTGATCCCACGATGAGCCTTGCAAGGTGGGGGCCGATTAGACCCACGAAACTTAAAAGTCCCACGGTTGATACTGCAGCTCCTGCAAGTACTGAAGACAGTGTAATGAGGATAATTCTTATTAATTCCACATTTATACCAAGACTTCCCGCTACCTCATCTCCGAGGGATAAGACATTGAGTATTCTTCTGAAAAAGAAGGTGAGTAAAATCCCAACTACTGCATATGGAAGAATCATATAGAAGTTTTTCCACCCCGTACCCTGAAGCCCCCCCACAGTGAATCCTATGGTGTTCTGTACCCTTGAAGGAAAGAGGATAAAAAGACTCTGCATCCCTGCGTTTAAAAGAGAAGATACAGCAATACCTGAAAGGACCATCCTCAGTGGGTCAACTCCTCCCTTCCATGAGAGAAGGTATATCAAAAAAGTAGTTAAAAGTGCACCTGTAAATGAAAATACCGGAACAAGGTAAGTCCTTTCCGGATAAAGTATCAGTATTATAACAGCCATAAGTCCTGCACCTGAAGACACACCTATTATTCCAGGTCCCGCCAGAGGGTTTCTCATAATCCCCTGTAAGATGGTGCCCGATAAGGCAAGGCATGCACCCACCATGGCTGCAGTTAAAGTTCTGTGGAGTCTCACATTGAAGATAATCTGTCTTACCTTGCTGCCGTCATTGATAAAAAGACCCCTTATGACATTGGATGGCGATATATCCACCGCCCCCAGTGAAATGCTTAAAATCATGCTTATGACAAAAAATATCGCTATCAGAAAAAGTCTAAATCTCTTCCCCGAAAGCCCTGTACTTATGCCATGTGCTGAGCTATCTACCATATTCACTTCCCTTTCCCCTGACACATTCAGTTATTATTCCGATAAATCCCCTGGGGGAATTAAAAATACAACTCCCCACAGGATTTATCCTTATATTATCCCCGGCTAATTATTTATCCTTTCTGTCGGTTTATATCCGCTGTTTTGAGATTTCTGCCAGCTGTTTATCCGGTTTACATGGTTTATATTGGTTTGGTTAAAAACAGGATTTATTTTCTGAAAACTTCAGGATAAAGGATCTCTGCAAGTCCCATGTATGCTTCCGCATATCTGTAATTGGGTTTGTAGAGGTATAAGTCCTTCGGAAGAACTATGTATCTTCCTTCCTTTACTGCTGTAAGTGATGCGAAGGATTCCTTTTCTTCAGCTTCCCTTTTCAGTGTTTCCTTTATGGCTTCAGAATCGCTGCCCATTGTCTGTACGAATATAAAGTCCGGATCTTCTTCAATAATCTTTTCAAGGCTGAATGGTATAAGGTCCCCGTCGCCTGTTCCGTCAGCTATGTTTACTGTACCGAGGTCCTTAAGCATTTCACCGACACCATGGCCTGATGTTCTTAATTTAAGATCCTTTATGGATGCAAAGAATATTGCAGCTTTGGGTTTCACATCAGAAGGAACTTTGCTTATTATGTCTTCCCTTTCCTTTACAACATCTTCAACCAGGGTTTTATAAAGGTCATCCCTTCCGTTGATCTTTGTATATACTTCGGCAAGTTCAGTGTATTCTCTGAAATTATTGGAATCCAGAAGGAGTACATCTATGCCGTTTTCTTCAAGCTGTTCACCTATTTCAAGATGACCCTTGAATGCTGGCGATAAAATAACAAGATCAGGTTCAAGACTCATCATTTTTTCTATGCTGAGCTGATTTACAGATCCCACGCTCTCTGCATTTTCTGCGCCGGGAACTGGCTTTTCAGCTGCATCGTCCACTTTGCCTATTACTTCCCCGCCTGCCTTATACCATAAATCAAGGTATGAGTTATATGCACAGATAACTCTCTTCGGGTGTTTTTTTATAGTTACTTCCTTATTCCTCTTATCCCTTACGGTAATAGTATCTGCATCTTCAGACACTATATAATCCACATCTTCTCCCTGAACTGCAGATGAGGGAGGCATCGACATTGCAGGTCTTGATCCAGTTGATGGCATGGATGACATAGCCTCTGCATTTATTCCTGTAAATCCAAGAGTCCCCGCTGCCATAAGTGCTGCAAGAATTATCTTAGATGCTCTTCCTTTTAAAGTATTCTTCATGAATCTTCCCCTTTTTTTATCTTTTCAGTTGATTTTGTTCGGTTTAATCAAAGCGCTTAAGTATCTATAAGCTGTTTTACGTTACTGATTGTAAGGACTATTCATTGAAAGTTACAGGTTCTATAGTCATGGGGAAAAGATCCGGATAGAGTATTCCTGCAAGTCCTCTGTACGCTTCAGGATATCTGCTGTTTGGCTTGTAAAGGTAAAGGTCCTTGGGAAGGAGGATGTAGTTTCCGTTTTTAACTGCTTTAAGTGATGCAAATTCTTCCTTCTCTTCAGTTTCCTTCTTTAATGTTTCTTCTATAGCTTTCTTATCTGAACCTGTGAGCTGTACAAATATGAAGTCAGGATCTTCTTCTATTACCTTTTCCATACTGAAAGGCACTATGTTCTTGTCTTCTATGACATCTGCAATGTTTTCTGTATTGAGGTCCTTTAACATTTCACCGGTACCATCCATGGAAGTCCTCAGTTTGACATCCTTCTGTGATGCGTAGAATACGGCTATTTTCGGCTTTCTGTCCATGGGTATCTTTGATATAATGTCTTCCTTTTCCTTTACAACATCTTCTATTAGAGGTTTATATAGGTCTTCCCTTTCGTTCAGAGTAAGACATACATCTGCAAAAAATAGGTAGTCTTCAAATTTCTTGGAGTCTACTAAAAGTACGGAAACTCCTGCTTCTTCAAGCTGGTCTGCCATTTCCTGATGGGCTTTCAGTGAAGGAGAAAGGATTACAAGATCCGGTTCAAGGCTCAGGACTTTTTCAAGGCTCAGTGTGGTAGCTGATCCTATTGTTTCAGCTCCATCAGATTCCGGGACAAGTTTGTCCTCTGATTCTGTAACCTTTGCGATGACACTTCCGCCTGCTTCATACCATAAGTCGAGGTATGAGTTGAAAGCACATACAACTCTCTTTGGCTTTTTCTTTAAGGTAACTTCCTTGTCCCTCTTGTCTCTTATCGTGATGGATTCAGCATCTTCTGATATGAAGTTTTTGTACTTCTTTTCCCTCACACCTTGAGTTACAGTATTGGAAGCGGTTGATGACGGTGTCTGCGGTACAGATGATGCGCTGACTGTAAGACCTGTGCATGATGTTACAAGAAGTGCCGATACCATGAGTTTCAGAACATTTTTTCTTAGCATTGATATTCCCCTTTATTTTTACGTAATTTTTCATTACGGTTTTTGAATGGTTTCAGAATAACTTTGAACATTTTTTACGGGTTTTTGAATAAATAATTTATTTACTCAAGAATATTACCCGATATTAGTATTATCCGATATTTCTTAATTACCCAATATTTCTTCCATGGCAGTTCTTATTTCGTCCATGGAATACGACTTTTTATTTTCCTGTCTTTTTATGACGAGTGGTATTATTCCTTCCTTAAGTGCAGCGGAAATCTTTTCAGGGAATCCTCCCCTTATTCCTGTTTCCTTGGTTACAAGG
>DNNV01000262.1 GCA_003497505.1 Clostridiales bacterium
GCTCCTGATACAACCTCAACATCTGCAGAGTTTGCTTCAACTATTTTTCCAGGAAGCTGATCTATTGCATTTGATCCTATTCCCTGAGTTTCGTCAGCACCCTCAGCTTTCACATCAACAATTTTTCCGCCGCTCATAACAACCTGTACCGTAACGTCACCGCCAAATCCCTTGGCAGTACCTGTCAGCGTTTCTCCTCCTGCAGGATTGGATGCAAGCGCACTTTTAACTGCCTCAATTATGGCATTGCTTGTTATTGTAGCTCCTGATACAACCTCAACATCTGCAGAATTTGCTTCAACTATTTTTCCAGGAAGCTGATCTATGGCGTTTGATCCTATTCCTTGGGTCTCGTTAGCACCCTCAGCTTTCACATCAACAATTTTATCTCCGCTTGTTTTAACAGTTACAGTCACGTCTCCGCCAAATCCCTTGGCAGTGGCTGTCAATGTTGCTGCATCTGCTCCGGCTGCGGCTGCGGCACCTCCGCCTAAATTATTTCCAACAGCTAATATTGCATAAGACAATACTAATACTATTAAAGCAAATAAACCCTTTTTCATGTTTTCCTCCTAATTAATTATCAAACAAATTATATTATAACAGTTTTCACTTTAAATGTAAATAATCTAATAAATCAAATTTACATGGTATCGAAATAATCACTTTATTCTTTAACATATCCGTAAGACGCCACATATAATGCATAATAAATCAGAAAGGAAAGGGAAATAGTATGAATCAAAAACCATGGCATACTGCCTCCTTCTATGATTACGGCAATCATTTCATGTATACCGACAGGCCCTGCGGCAAACATAGTACGATTGACCCTGCAAGCGGGAATCCTCCCATGCATTATATTGCCGATATACCAATCAGTCTGGCTAAATCTATCGAAGGAAAATATTTTGTAGGCTCAGCCGAAAATTTAAAATTCGGAAACGCCACGAACGCATGGGCAAGGCTGTATAATCCTATAGATTCAGGCGTGAACTTTTTTTTAAATGTGTGGACTGCGACTGACATATCATCATCACCATTCAGGGTACAGATTTGGTTTAATGCAACACCACCCGGAATAATACAGGTCTCTCCCCTGGTATCTCCTGCCAATACAGCTTATTTTCCTTCCCCCACTCCGCACGTAAGATTAGAATATGCAGTTGGAGCTATAGGACTGCCTGAGGGAGGAATAATGGCTTTTTGTAGGAATGAACAGGCGGGAGCAACAATAAACTCCGAGGAACAGGGTAAATTTATATTTCCTCCCGGTGGTTCTTTCTTAGTATTTATATCAAATCCTGAAACTCCTGTAATGCCGGCAATTGGAAAAATCGCCTTTGGTTGGTGGGAAGAGCCCATATGCAATATGCCTTAAGAAAAATTTAATACTTACTGCAAGGCACCTTTCTTAATTGACTGGTGCTCTAATTTGAATGTTTTTTATTTATTTCATTTCCACCATATAAGCATTTATTTCATTGAATGTTTGATATAGCCTGCAATTCAAGGACTTTCCATTGAACGAATATTAAATTTACATTACAATTTAAGTGCTGAATCTCAACATCGGAGGTAATATGGCAATAAGGAGGATAAAATTGAATAAAAAAAGTATCAGAGCATTTCTTATAACCACAGGACTTGCAATAGGTCTGTCGGCGTCCATGCCGGCTGATGCCCATGCAGCAGAATATACGGCTGTAAGCGGTGATTCCTTATATAAAATAAGCAGATTATTCAGCACCTCTGTGGCAAATTTAATGGTTGTAAATAATCTTACGGACTACAGCCTTAATATTGGACAGGTTCTGAATATTGCGTGTGTGAAATACACGGTGAAGGCAGGAGATACGCTGTATAAAATATCTCAGAAGCACAACATCAAATTATCGGATCTGCGCAGAGCAAACAACATATACACAAATTACATATATGCAGGTCAGACCTTGGACATACCTGTTTCACAATCAGCAAAGCAAGAAGAAAATTATAAACCTGAGGACTTGGATTTACTGGCAAGGCTTATTATGGCGGAAGCTCAGGGAGAGCCATACGAAGCAAAGGTTGCAGTCGGTGCAGTTGTAATAAACCGCATCAAAAGCGGATTGTTCCCAACATCAATAAATGATGTAATATATCAGAATATAAACGGATACTATCAATTTACACCTGTTGTTAATGAATGGATCAACAAGCCTGCCAACGAAGAATGCATACGTGCAGCAAAAGAAGCCCTGGCAGGGGTTGACAATACAAACGGAGCACTGTTCTATTATGACACCACAACAACAAATCAATGGATTTTATCAAAGGATGTTTCGGTGCAGTTCGGAAGCATGATTTACGCATACTGATATAACAAAAGCAAGAAACAGAAAAGACTTGTCGGCGGATAATACTGACAAGTCTTTCCTGTTTTTTGCTTAGTTGTTTAATTGTTTTACTTTTTTACTTTTAACCATATCTCTCGGATGCGACGGTATGCTTATTGTTTCCTGCTTTCCCGGCACACCCGGTATAACAGGATTCAGGTTGAAGGTAAATTGTGTTGTAATATCCGGAAAAATCCTTATATTTAGAACTGTTATGCTGTAGTAGCCTTCCTTTTCTATGGTCATATTATAAGACGTATAGTAGTATTCAGGTCCATTTATCAATGTTCCCGATGGATTAGCTACCGGCAGCTCCACTTTTGTAGGTATCTTTTCCGTAATAACTTCCTTAACAGGTACGGTATTTACGTCTCCCTTTCTTGCGTAAAATACAACTTTGGCGCCTTCCACAGGTTCTTTAGCCCTGTCCGTAAAAATGTAAAGGTCTATATACCCTACAGCATTGCTTACCGGCACCTCGCTCATAGATATATTGTATCCGCAATAATGCTTAAGATAAGCATTATTGCTGCAGCATCTGTCATAGATGTTTAAATAATTTTGATTATAATTAAGGTTCAACTCTATCGCTCCTTTGATATATGATATGCCGGCACACAATTAAAGTAACCATGCTGGTTATTTATATAGCATCAAAAAAGCTGAGCTGGTCGCTTTCCGGGAGTGAATTCAGGCAATTGAATTTCTTCAGCAAATCTACGACAGCATTTCCTATCTTTGCACGCTTCCTCAAATCATCCACAGATTTCAATTCCTCTCCGTTTCGAACAGCCGCATATATCCCCTCCGCAGCAACATTTCCCATTCCGGATATGCTTGTAAAGGGGGGTCTTAATCCCTCCTCCTCAACAATAAACTTTGTTGAGTGGGATTTATATAAATCAACAGGCAAGAATTTAAGCCCTCTTTCATACATTTCCAAAACTAGCTCAAGGTCATCGTACATATCCTTGTCCTTGTTGGCGGCTTCATTGCCCTGAAGTTCTATTTCCTTCATTTTTTCTTTTACCTTTTCCTTGCCGTAAATCATGAACTCCGCATCAAAAGCTTTTGCTCTTATGGAAAAATATGCCGCATAATATGCTTTCGGTATATGCACCTTAAACCACGCTATTCTGAACGCCATCATTACATAGGCAGCAGCGTGAGCCTTAGGGAACATATACTTTATTTTTTTACACGAATCAATATACCATTCAGGAACGTCATTTTCCCTCATAAGCTCCTCATATTCGGACCACTTTGGATCCTTGAGAGCCTTTCCCTTACGCACGGTTTCCATTATTTTAAATGCCGAGTTTGGAGGAAGTCCCTTCTTTATGAGATAAACCATGATGTCGTCTCTCGTACACACAGCCTCACTTATGGACTGAACTATTCCTTCATCTATTAAATTTTTCGCATTTCCCAGCCATACGTCCGTACCGTGAGACAATCCAGATATACACAGCAGGTCCGAAAATGTCTGCGGCATTGTATCAAGGAGCATTCCCCTTACGAATTTAGTTCCGAACTCAGGTACTCCGTATGTCCCCACCTTTGAGTTAATTTGTTGTGGAGTTACACCCAATGCTTTTGTTGAAGAAAACAGTGACATTGTCTCCTTGTCATCCATTGGTATTGCTTTGGGGTCAACCCCTGTTATATCCTGAAGCATTCTGATTACAGTAGGATCATCATGCCCGAGTATGTCCAGCTTGAGCAAGTTCTGGTCAATGGAATGATAGTCAAAATGAGTTGTTATAATATCAGATTCAGAATCATCAGCCGGATGCTGCACCGGACAAAACTCATATATCTCCCTCCCCTTGGGAACAACGATTATTCCTCCTGGATGTTGCCCGGTAGTTCTTTTTATCCCGGTGCAACCTTTTGAAATACGCACTATCTCTGCCTTGTTTATATGCATGTTTTTTTCTTCAAAGTACTTTTTTACATAGCCGAATGCTGTTTTGTCCGCTATGGTGCCTATGGTTCCCGCCTTAAATGTTGTTCCTTTCCCGAATATAACCTCGGTATATCTGTGTGCCTTTGCCTGATATTCTCCGGAAAAGTTCAAGTCTATATCAGGCTCCTTGTCACCGTTAAAGCCCAGGAACGTTTCAAAAGGAATATCTATACCGTCCTTCACCAGCATTTCACCGCACACCGGACATTCCTTGTCTGGGAGGTCAAAGCCGTTCAAGCATCCATATTCGTTGAAATCGGAGTATTTGCATTTTGGACACCTGTAGTGTGGCTGCAGGGCATTTACTTCCGTAATTCCTGTCATATACGCCACAAGAGACGAGCCTACCGAGCCTCTGGAGCCAACGAGATATCCGTCATCATTTGATTTCCACACCAGCTTCTGAGCAATGATGTACATAACGGAGAATCCGTTCTTTATGATTGAATCAAGCTCCTTTTCCAATCTTTTCTCAACAATTTCAGGCAGTGTGTCTCCATAGAGCTCGCGTGCCTTTGCGTATGTTATATCCTTGATTTCCTGCTCACAGCCCTCAATGTGAGGTGTTGCCTTTTCAGATGAAATAGGACTTATATTACCGCACATGTCAGAAATTTTATTTGTGTTGGTAACCACCACCTCATAAGCCTTATCTTCTCCCAAATAATAAAATTCCCTGAGCATTTCCTCCGTTGTTTTTAAATACAGAGGGGCCTGATTGTCCGCATCCTTGTATCCCTGTCCGGCTTCAAGTATTCGTCTGTATATTTCATCCTCCGGGTCTATGAAATGAACGTCCCCAGTTGCAACCACAGGCTTGTTCAACTTCTCTCCAAGTGCGACAATCTTTCTGTTAATATCTTTTAAATACTCTCTGTCAGGGACCTGCTCCTGCCTTACAAGGTACTCGTTGTTGCCAATTGGCTGTATTTCAAGATAGTCGTATTCCTTGGCAATTGCTTCAATTGTCTCTTCCGATTTGCCTAAAAGTATTGCCTGATAAAGCTCTCCTTCACTGCACGCACTGCCTATTATCAATCCCTCGGAATATTTTTTAAACATGCTCTTCAATATTCTCGGCTTTTTGTAAAAGTAATCAAGATGTGAAAATGACACTAACCTGTAGAGGTTTTTAAGTCCGACATAATCCTTCGCCAATATAATCGCATGAAATGTATTGAGCTTTTTGTATCCTTCCTTCTTTGACTCCTCATCAGATGCATATAGCTCAATGTCATCAAGTCTTTCTGCACCTCTCTGTTTAAGCATGTCCAGCATTATGCCGAAAACCTTGACAGTGGTTGCCACATCATCCAATGCCCTGTGTGCAACCTCAACCGTAATGCCTAAATTTTTCGCTATTCTGCCTAATTTGTAACTTTTATAGTTGGGAAACAGCTCCTTTGCAAGAGACAGTGTATCCAAATATGTATAATCAAATTCATAGCCTAAAACATCTGCGTTATGTTTGAGGAAATTTATATCAAAATCTGCGTTGTGAGCAACAAGCACGCTTCCTTCTATGAAATCCAGAATCTTCGGAAACACCCTATCAATAGTTTCAGCATCCTTAACCATGTCATCAGTAATATTTGTAATTTCAATAACTCTTGCAGGAATAGGCTTTTCAGGATTCACAAAGCATCCAAATTCGTCAATTACCTTTCCGCCTTGGAACTTCATGATACCAATTTCCGTAATCTTTTCAGTAGCAGGCGAAAAACCCGTGGTTTCAAGGTCAAGGACACAATATATTGTATCTATTCCCTGTCCTCTGGAGTTGGTTACCGAAGATTTTTTGTCCGGCGCAAGATATGCCTCAACACCATATATAACCTTCATATCCGGATTATCTCTACCCAGAAGATTATGCGCTTCAGGAAATGCCTGAACAACCCCGTGGTCCGTTATGGCAATAGACTTCATTCCCCAGCTCATAGCTCTTTTTATAAGATCTGTGGCACTGGTCATTGCATCCATCTGACTCATCTGCGTATGCATGTGTAGCTCCACACGCTTGATTTCGGAATTATCCGTTCTCACAGCCCTCTTTCTTCCTTCGGTTTCAATTATAGTATTTGCCAGAAGCTCCACCTCTCCGGAATACTTGCTGTAAGCAGCATTGCCTGCTATTTTAATTCCCTTTGCCTTCTGAAGTCTGGACAGCACCTCAACATTTTCACCTGGGTCACAAAAACATTTACATGACATTGAGCTGCTTCCGTCGTATAAATCAAAGGAGATCATTGTTTTTCCGCTTTTAAGCTCTCTCGGCTCAATATTGGATATCTCGCCTTCTATTGCAATTCGTCCTTCATCTTGGGTAATATCCGTAATTTTTATAACCCTGTCCTTTATTGCAGAAGTTCTGCCTAATATAAGATCAGCACTTTTTGCTTTGGATACCTTGCCGGATTCTTGCTTCACTTCCTTCTTTGTAAAGGCAGCCTCTCTGCGCACAATGGCAGTTGTCTGCTTAGGAGCCGTTCTTGCCTCATTCTGAATATTTTCAATTTCTCTTACAAGCACATCTTCGTGCCGCAATGTAAAATCTTCGCAATCCTCATGGTCAGAAAAATATATATTGTAATCCTCGCAGCATACACTTTTCACCGTATCCCTTATTAATTTATCATAGCCCTTGGCCATCAGCATATCCGAGACAGCCGCTCTGAACACAAAGTTTATATTTTTGTCATTTTCATTTATGTGATATTCGCTATACTTCATTACAGATTTCAATGCAGGATATTTTTCCGACAGCATGACGGATATATTTTTAAGCTCCTCTTTTATTGGTTTCCTGGCGGCATCTCCTCTGTAGCTGACAATTATTCTAGAATCATCCAGCATGAATCTCTTTATCATGAAATCATTCAGACGAGCAGTCTCTTCCTCATCAATATACTTATCAGATATTATCTTCAATTCTATAGTCTTGGTTTTCTTGCTAAGAACAACCCCCTCCACCAATGCCTCACATATACTGTCACCGGCGTTGTAATCGCTGAAAACATCTTTAATTCTTTTCATAACATACCCTTCTTAATATATTCATACCTCATATTATATAATACAGCCTCATGCTTTGTACATAGTAACTATTGTAATTAAAAAAGTTCCCTTGCGAGAACCCTTGTTATTCATGCTCAATACTTTCTATGGTTATTTGCTCCGATGTACATTCTTCCTTTTTAGAATAGTTTTCACCCACTCTGAACAAGTACAGCGGACAGGTATCAATCATGCATGCTCTTATTTCATTATATTGGTCGTTGCTGCATTCGAGGCATTTTTTTCTTATAGCCTGAATGGGCGTCATATTTTTTCCCATAAATCTATCCCTGTTATTCCGACTTATAACTTACCCTATGAATCTTACAAAATTATATAAAATATGTCAATACCATATTTACAACAAAACCAATTATCAGAGAGTGCCCGCTCCACCCTGCTGGCTCACCTTAAAAAATTAAGAGCTGCTCTTATTCGGGCTCTTTACAGTATAATAATATCCGATAACAGTTACTGTCAAAGAGCTTAATGCATCTACTATCAAATCGGTCATTGTATCTCTCAAAGCTGCCTGGCCTACTAAGACGGTTCCATCACCTAGCATGAATTTTTGCATATTGGTACCAAGAACACAATCAGCTAAAAATTCATATATCTCCCATACTGCTCCAGATGCCAGAGCAAAGCAGAATGCAAATAGGGCTACAAAAAAAGGACTTAAATGAGTTTCCAACACCTCCATGTCATTG
The DNA here is from genome assembly GCA_003497505.1 of Clostridiales bacterium. Lineage (GTDB taxonomy): Bacteria > Bacillota > Clostridia > Tissierellales > Sedimentibacteraceae > Sedimentibacter. Next base: position 8,112 of record DNNV01000262.1, read on the forward strand.
AAGTAACTGACAAGACTAAACCCTAATGCTCCGAGCATCGCTCCGCTAAATGCATGCAGGATTAAATCCCAATACGGTATTAAATAATAGAAATTTCTAACCTCTCCTAGATATATAGCACAATAAAGAAAG
>DNNV01000106.1 GCA_003497505.1 Clostridiales bacterium
ACATTGCCCCGGACAAACTGCATCCTATCATGCCTGCAACCGTAAAAAATATTGGCAGATTTACAATTTCGGACAAACCGAGCAATCCGCTACTTAATAAAAAAGCTTGCATAGCTACCTCCTGCGGCATACTCTTTCCGGTAAGAGTACCTTAATGTTGATATTTCTTGTATTGGACAAATTATTTATATATTAGTTAAGATAGTGATATTAAATAATATGATGTATGTATTAAAATAATGCACGTCCGGCAAATAAAAATCGACAAGCGCATGTACTATTTTATGTTACGATATTTACGGAGGTGTTAACAAATGATAAGTTATAAAAAATTGAGATTATTATTAGTAGACAGAGAAATTACATGGCAAGAATTACTTGATGGCACTGGATTAAGTCCTGACATGGGAGTGAAGCTAAGAAATGATAAATCAGTTAGCTTGTATACATTAGAAAAGGTGTGTGATTTTTTAGATGTTGATATAGGTGAAGTTGTGACATTTTCAACAGGTACAAATACCCTACAAGCAAAATAACTTTTGTTTAAATGCATTTAAAAGCCTTGGATTTCTTGAAATTTCAAAAGAAAATAGCCAAGACAACTATTCTTGGCTATTTTTAATACACTCTAACTTTCTCTATTCCTTATTTCATCTATGGCACTCTGAGCTTTACTTTGTATCATTTCTAAATAATCAATTGCCTGCTCATATCTTCCGGCTTCAACGGATTCAGCAATTCTTTTGACACGACTTGTAATATATTCAGTTTCCCAAGTTCTCTCAAAATCTTTCATATCCATACTTCACTTCACCCCTGATAGTTTGATAACAACTTGGTTGTTTTCTACATCAATAAACTTCTCTATTTGCTGGATGTTCCCATTTGAATCTACAAATCCACATTGGCGAGCTTCATCAGAACCTATGTTGATTGTATAACTTGTTATTTCTCCGCGCCCGTTTTTTTTAGGTGATAATTTTATAGGCTTACTTTCCACTTTGTTTCCTCTCCTTCAGAACCATGATGAACGCTATTATCGCCAATATAAGAGCAATAATATTGAATATGATGCTTATGTCGAAAAACAGCGATAACAAGCTAACTATTAAGTTTAAAACTACTGATACGGTTAGTATATCCATTGACACCATGGGCAAGATATAATATAATGTATTTATGGCAGAGGGGATTTCTCCCCTCCTGAGTGAACTTACTTTATTTCTAGCAGTTTATGTATCAAACTTATTAGTGCGGCTATTAAGTTGACTATCGCTGTTAGTAGGATTATCGTAAGTTCTTTTTGTTTATCCTTTTTCTTGCCCACTTGTTCACCTCCTTATGTATATATTATATCACGGCGTTACGCCATTGTCAATGCATTTTTATGTAATTTTTCCAAAAAATAAAAAAATCCCCGAGCATTACACCCAGGGGAACTGTACTCAGTTCTTGTGATACACAAATGAATCGCATCTAACTTGACGCGGAATTATTTTTCTTGCATTCTCTCTGCTATTATCAGACACCTTATCATATCCTCTGTGAAGTCGAGCGTGCCGTCTTTATTCCCTTTAATATATCCGGCAGCCACCCATTTTTTGATAAATTCCTGATAGAACTCTGGCATTTCGGAAATATTTTTATATCTCTTAATTCCTTCCGCTGCCTTCGGCTCCAACTCTTTTATTATATCTGCAATAAACTTGTCCCAGTGAGGCAATACGAGCCGCGGGCAGTTTTTACCACTCCAGTGTCGGTGAGGAACAACCTTGTCAATGCTTATGCCTGTAGCTTTAATTAACTGCGCAATAAATTTTATTGCTGTTTCCTCGGCTCTATCCACCTCAGCAATTTCAATCCCGATTGATTTCCTGTTTCCGGTTCCTTCTGCCCCGTCTCCTGCATGCCACGCTGATTCCGTAATTGGCAGCTCCTGGTACACTTCTCCGTGTCCCACTGTAAAATGCCAGCTGGTATACGAGTTAACGGTATCGACATATATTGAATTAGCCAGTGCCGATGCACCAGGATTGCCTGTGTTGTGGATTGTAATATATTCAGGCTTCATGGGATATTGAGGTCTTGCCAGTTTGTTTGATACCGGTATCAAATGCTGAATTATGCTTATTCCGTCCAACTGAGTGACTATTCCGTCTTTAATCTGCATTTCTGCCTGCCTCCCTGTCAACAATAGCTCCGGCCGTACTGTCTACTTTATCCTTTGCTATACCTAAAACCTTGTTTAAGAATTCAGGAATTTCTATACCGGCATGTTGCAGGTTTTCCACATTAGATATTAATTCCCTCACAAGAAGCCACGCAAGCACCAAGGCCGTAAATATTATCTTGCTTACAATATTAATTCCAAGGGCATCGGCAAGGATTAATAGAGCTTTATCCAGTAGGAATGCTAAAGCTATCAACATGCCGTACCCTAGCTTTTTATATAGACCGTCTAATACCTTTTTAAGCTCGACCTTCTCGTCCGTCCGCTTGCCCGCTGCATAAATTCTTGTAATCAGATCCGCAAACATAGCCAATACCGTTACTATTAGAAGTGGCGCAAACACACCGAATATGCTTGTTAAAAACGCGTATATTACAGCCAACGCACCGATTAGCGACGTCTTAATTTCATTGTTTCCCATTTAATTCTCCCTTCAATTTTTAAATTAAAAAAGAGACCTGTTTTTCAAGTCTCTTAGCGATAAAACCATTAATAATCCTCATCAGACTGATTAAAATATGTAATGCTGTCTTCAATAACCTTATTACAATCACAACACCTATCCCACCACATAAAATCATCATTCTGTGAGTATACAGCACTTGAGTTTTTGCATTCACAGTACTCTATATCATTATTATTCATTTTAATTCTCCTTGGCTTTTCTTATATTATACCACTCCCATTCGTATTATTGAATATTTTCTTCTGCATTTAATTGGTCAAATCGAGTGCATTTTCTACAGCTTTCCTAAGGTTAAATATGTCAGGGACTTCATCAAACTCCATTTTGCCTGCAAGAATTAGGATTACATAGCTCCTAACAATTTGAGAGTCGGGTTTAAATATCATAATTACTATCTCCTTTATATATTTTATTATATTTCTAAGCATTTTCTTACCACTTCCTTTAGATTGAAAAGGTCGGGAACATCATTAATTGTTTTGATGCCTTGATGTATCAATAGTAAATAATTTTTTACTATCTGTGATTCTACTGTAAACTCCATTTACACACCACCCATCATTAAGACCATAATCAAATCGATTATCTCGGCATTTGCTTGCGCTTGTTCAAGACGAAGCATCTCAACTTCCGCAGGCTCCTGCGGCACATTATTTATCTCGTCTATTTCTTCCTGAGATAGTCCTTCAATCCATTCTGAGCCTGTCCATTTATGTTTATATAGACCGTTTGGAGGGTCAACAGTGGTGATATTTTCTGAAAGCTCCTCTGTGCAATTGCCATCCTCGTCAAAATCTTTTACAAGGATTTCTTGTAAGTAGCCGTTTTCATCTATTTTGTATACTTGTCTTTTCATCTCAATACCTCACTAACAGAGTACAGCACTACCAACGATTCTATCGCCTGTAGATACGCCTGAAGATGCATTCATCGCAATATTGCCACTATTTGACGCCCAGAAAATAGGTATTCCTGTTCCGTTTGCTGTTTTATATCCAAATATTATACTGTATAGGTTAGATGGTCGATAGTCTACAGGTAAGTTAGTCACATTCGTACTTGCTGTTATAGTGCCCGCAGTCAAATCAAATTTAATTTCTATCTGACCTATTTGATTTTTCCTATACTGCAATGTACCTGTCCACGCGCTTTGCAATGTTGCGGTTATCCAGTCTGGATTATTAGTATATTTAATCGTTACTACGTTTTCGGCGGTTAACGATAATTCTTCGTTAACAACCTCCCACTCTTTCATATATGCTGCTGTAAATTGACTACTTACAAAAGCATCAACGTTCAGACTTGCATAATTAAATGTTTTGGTAGTAAATTCAATGACTAGATATCCGTTTTCATTTGCTAATTTGATTTCAGGTGTAAAATTATTAATACTTGTAGCTTTACAATATGTAGCATTTAGAGAATTAGCAGATTTATAAAACTGCAATACAATAAAAACATTGCTATCCGCAAGTGATCCCTGTATAACCAGTGTGGATGCGTGTAACATTGGTGCGCTAAATGGTATTTTAGTTTTTATTTTTATCCCGTTATTATAAGTTCCAAGGATATTTACGGAAATTACAGATTTATATTGTTGTTTTATTTTAATTACATCAATGCCTAATTTATCTGCTTTATTGGCATCCAAATTATCAATTTGTCCCTCAAGCACAATGTTCTGATTCTGCAATTCTACAATTGCTGCTTGGACGTCCTCAGCTGTTAATCCAGTACCTTCATTGTCAAATCTTATATTTCCCGCTTTAAGAGTATTTAAAAATGCTTGTATTGTAGTAAAATTATCTCGTGCCTTGTAAAAGGCGTTCCGGCCTGTTTCAGACCCTACTATTGTTTGTAATTCTAAAGACATATATTTTCATCTCCTTATTCCGGGGCATACATAAATATCATGCCGAATATGTTTGCTGTAACCCTGCCTAATACTAACGGAGCCGGGTCTTCTACCTCTGGCATAAAGAATTCTATTGTATGCCATCCGTTTGCTGTAATATAGGGCTTTACATTTAGGTCTGATATTTCTATTTGACCATCCCACGGACCTCCTAATGATTCTGTTCTATCTACTCCATCAATTTTTATTCCTACATCGGCAGGTGTTCCAACTTCATAAACTGCATATGTGAGTTGATGACTGTGAGTTATATCATAGCTGTGTGAGTGCTGAATGTTCATTTCGTGACTATGCGTACCCGGACCAGCTGCGGAACCTGTATACATCCAAGAAACTGCCGGCCATGCACTTGTAAGTCTTCCTACTGGCATGTATATCATTTCAGGTTTAACGTAATTTCTGAATTGGTCTAAACTAAATGACAGGTTTAGAGTTATAAACTCCCCAGCATTAGGCGGCAAATAGAATTTAAGCTTTGCCGGATGATTGCTATCGAAGTTATCAGTCATGTTTTGCTGCCAACTATTAAGCAGACCGCTTTCGTCCAGGAGTGTTCTGTTATTAGCTGCATCCTTGATTTGTATACCAAAAGTGTTTAGCTTGTATTCACCGAGCAATACTCTATTGTGTCCGAGGTTGTCCGCAATGCGCATGATGTTGTGGTCTAAATCTATTGCCATGTTGCCGGATCTGCTTGTCAATATACCCGTTTCAATCATGTTCGCAGTTATAATGTTTGCAGCAACCAACATGGCCACAATGGAACCGTCTGCTGTTATTGCTGTTTCATAAGGACCATCTTTTCCGTTTTCAGAATATCCAAAGCCGCCTAATCCCCATTTCCACACTTTTTTCGCAATGTTTATATCCGGATTATCTGCAATATAAAAGGCGTCATCTGCATTTACTGCATATCCGCCTAACATATTAGCAATTAAAGTTGTAGCATTAAGCTGTGCCTGTTCTAAAGATGTAAGCTTCCCGCCTACTTCCTCTTCCATCTTCCGCTTTATCTCTGCAATCTTCTTTGCCGTGGAACCTGTGTATTGTTTAGCCTTAACCGGCTGCCCTTTAGCCGCCAAATTACAACTGCCGCGATATTTATATGATGAGTATGTGACTATGGTATCAAATTCATTGCCATCCCTGTCTATCTGCAGTATCCTATCGCCCGGTTGTATAGCTGGATTGCCTTGCCATTTACTTTCGTATGGAGTAAATACCGTATTTTTAACCTTGTCATACAGGGCTGTCATAGCAGTATCACGGTTGTTTTGTAATAAAGGATTGTCGGTCAAGTCTACTACATAGTCATCCGAACCAACTAAATATACATTTTCTTCATCTTCATATGTAATGCCACTTATCCGGATTAAATCTTCTCTATGAATAAAGTTAAATCTGTTAGAACCTGTATAAGTTTCCGAATGAGTGGAACCATACCACTTTAGTTCCAAAGCTCCTGTACGACTAAACTGTGCAAAAGTACCGCTTAATGCTGCCACAGCACTTATGATATCTCTCAGTGTATAATCGTTGCTTGGTCTTTCATCTACAACGTAATTCATGTTTGTAAAGTTTACAGTGCCGACTGCTACATCTGATAAATTGCAGATATCAACATATATTTGATACAACGAAGCCGGATATCCAAGCTTAGACACTGTATAGGCCTTATCCATGCCTATCATGCCATCCATTGCCTTTAGGCGTATATAATTTCTTCGCTTTGTTACGTCATCGACTATAAACCTTCCTAAAGGCACATACTCCCATATGTCGTTATCTTCATCAAGAAGAAGTCCCACCTGTGGGAGTAGTATCGCACCCTCAAAATTTATTCCGGTATAATCTTCGTACCAGTCAACCGGACGTAACATATCATCCACAATTATGTTAAGATTATCAACAATGAACTGTCCATCTATGCCGTCTGTTTTATTATTTATATCTATGGAAAATGTACTTGCTACTACTCCTCCAACATTAAAATCCTCGCCTGACTGGCTGTTTTCTATCAGCTGCATGGAGCCGAGCACTACATCTTTATCTTCAAGAACAAGCGTTCCTGCAGAGTGGTAGATTGTAAGCGAGAAACGGAACATTCTTGTTGTTTCTTTTATTTTTTGTTTAAATAATTCGGTTACAGGATACATTTATTCACCCACTTTGTATTGTTATAAAAATTCTTCTGTGGTAATATTTGTTATAAAAGGAGGTGAGCGCATTGACCAAAGAAGAATTGATCAGCCTCATTGAAGAAACAACAAAAGAGGCATTAGAGAAAAACAGCTCTGCCATAAGCGAATATCATCTGCCAGGGACTGTAGAATTAGCTGTAAAATTAAGCTGCATCTCTAATGTTAGATTGTTGCAAAAGCTTGGATTACTGGATGAAAATTTCAAACCACTATAGCGGCATCTTTAGATGCCATGTTTTTAGCATTTATTGACTTAATGACGTCATTTATTATTTCGTCTTCATCCATCGTTATCTTTACATTAACTGTCTTAAGATTAGAGGTGCCACTACCTTTAATCTCTTTTTTTATTTCTTTCAATTCGTGTAATATTTCTTTCATTAAATCTTCCATATTATCTATCACCTCTTAGTATTCTGTTAGATTGAAACTGATATCCCAGTGTATTTTATTATAATCCGGGTTATATTTAACCATTTCTACTTTTCTATCTCCGGCATACATTGTTTTGGTCACATAGCCCGTTTCTGTTATGTGTTTTACTTGTACCGCCTCAGGTACTATTGCCGCCCTTATAGTGTGTAAGTCCGCACTTGTTATTGCCTTCCATTCAAGTTCAATCTTGTACAATCCTTGCCTTATTCTATCTCTTTGCAATACTCCTTCTTCATTCCTGTTTGTGTTCTCAGAGTCCAAGTCAGAATCAGGAAGTCCGTATTTTGACGGTGAAGGCAGCGCAACACCGTCAATTATTATCATAGCCATGTCCGCTACCTCCTACACTTTTATTACGTTCTTGCCGTTTATACGACTTTGCCTGTTTACATTTGATATTACTTTTTCGGTTATAGTATCATCTCCTATTTGTACTGTTAGGTAGATGTCCGTATTCCCTTGATTTCCGGATGATCCTAACTCCCTTCTGAATATTTCCGTTAGCAAGCTTTCTGGTGTAACTATTTCAGGGTTGCTGCTTGCTCCCGCATATTCACCCATTAATCCATAGGTCGGTCTTTTTAATACCGCACCATTAGCAAACGCTCCACCAAACGAAAAATTTCCAGGAGTCATTTTAAATATAGATGCCGCGGTTATAGCTGTAGCGGTTATAGCACTTACAACCGGGACAGTCCAATTCGCTTTGAAGAACCCCGACACTTTTTCGCCTATAGCTTTCATTATATTTTTAAAATTCTCCCAAATGCTTTCAAATCCTCTATTATAATTATTTACCATGGCTTCTGCAGCTGCAGCTGAAATTTTCGCCTGGCTGTCTCCGAGGTCTTTCATTGCTTTGCTTGAGGAGTTCGCAAAACTTACTGTATTTTTATCAGTTGCAACATATGCTTCTTTTAGATTGTTTGTAAAGCTTTTAGCTGTTTCATATCCAATTGAGGATATAGCCGTTCCCCACTCAGCAGTTGTTATCTGACCCGCTTTAGAGTATGATTCTGTATCAGTAATAATATTTTTTTTCATTTCAGATATATTAAAAGAAACATTTTTATTTAATTTCGCAAATTCTAAGCCTATAGCTAATAGCGCCGGAGGAGTAATAACTATAGACATATAGTCAATTGCCGTTTTGTAATCAATTTTAATATTCTCTAATGACTTTTTGAAACTTTCCGACTCTACGGCTGGAATTATTGCAGTTTCGACACCAGGCGCTGCAACAGTTTTTTGATATTCGCTTTTAGTTTGATTAAATTGTTCAAGCGCCACTCTCGGAGCAAAAGCAGGGGAAAAAACCGGCGCAGGTAT
>DNNV01000079.1 GCA_003497505.1 Clostridiales bacterium
TTATATTTTTTTGTGTAAAAAGGTTTTTTAATTATTTTTGCTTTTACATTTTTATTTCTTATAGAAATTTCTATATCTGTTTCCTCTTTCGTATATTCCGCATCTATAAGAGCAAGACCTATGTTTTTCTTCAGTGTGGGTGAATAGCTTCCCGTTGTCACATATCCTATTTTCTTACCGTCCGCATATACATCGTAGTGGCTCCTTGGGATTCCTCTTTCAATCATTTCAAATCCCGCCACTTTTCTTTTCAGTCCGTCAGCTTTTTGAGCCGCCAGTACATCCTTCCCGATAAAGTCATCTTTGGCAAGCTTTACGAAAAATCCCAGACCTGCTTCAAGAGGAGTTATGTCCTTATCTATTTCCTGACCGTACAGAGGAAGCGCAGCTTCAAACCTGAGAGTGTCTCTTGCGCCAAGCCCTGCGGGAACCAGTCCCTCATCACTTCCCAATTCAAGAAGCAAATCCCATATTTTCGGGCCATGCTCCGGAGCAAAGTACAGTTCAAACCCATCCTCACCTGTGTAGCCCGTACGGGACACCAGCACCTTGACGCCGTCAATTTCAATATTGTCCTTAAAATGATAAAATTCTATTTCGCTTAAGTTTTCTTTCACAAGCTTCTGCAAAATTGTCTGTGCTTCAGGGCCTTGGATGGCAAGTTGTGCATAATACGCAGAAACGTTCTCCACAGAAGTATCGCCAAACACGTGATCCTTCAGCCATTCATAATCCTTATCCGCATTTGAAGCGTTCACAACAAGCAAGTAATCCTCTCTGCTGTATTTATAAACCAACAGGTCATCAACTATACCCCCGTCCGGATAACACATTGCTGTATATGCAATCTGATTATCAGAAAGAACTGAGATATCATTTGTCACAACCATTTGAAGATATTTTTCCGCACCCTCACCTTTCACAGTTATTTCTCCCATGTGCGATACATCAAACAGCCCTGCCGCATTTCTTACAGCTTCATGCTCTGAAATTATTCCCGAATACTCCACCGGGAGTGCCCATCCTCCGAAGTCAATTATCTTTCCCTTCAATCCAAGATGCTTCTCATATAATGGCGTCGTTTTCACTTCATCACTCCTTTTTATAATATTTAATTCCATATTTTATATTGCTAAAGCAAAAGACAGGAGCAATAACTATGTCATTACCCCTGTCTTAACTTACTTTGTTATTCAGGCATTGTCAGAGCGTGGTCCTTTTGCCTGAAAGTTTCGTCACACTTCGACCAGTGTGATTTGCTTCTTCGGCGCCCTGAGGGACTCTCCCAAGCTCATCATTCAATATATAAATATTAATTTTTCTGGTTATGAATAAAAAAATTAACATATTTTGATTTGTTTATAGCAACATTATAAGCTTTAAAATATCAAGTTGTCAACAGTTTTTGACTCGTGAAAAAATCTACTTTCAAAAAGAATATTTTTTGCATGGATATGATATTTTTGTAACAATAATATTCCTTGACATTCATTGTTTCAAAGATTATCATTTTATATATACAAACATTTGGAGCATAAAATGAATATTTTAATTGCATATGCCGGCAGCAACAGCACAACCAAAATATGTGCTCAGCTTTTAGCCGAAAAGCTCCCCGGGGCACACGTTTTAAACCTGTCACATAAAAAACCTGATTTGAATGATTTTGATACCATAATTATCGGAAGCGGCATAAGATTTAACAATGTAAATAAATCGGTTTTGAACTTCATCCGTGACAATCTTGATCTGCTTATGAAAAAAAATACAGCAATATATTTGTGTTGCGGATTTCCCGAGAAAATAAACCAGTATCTGCTTCATAATTTCCCTAAGAAGCTGCTGAATAAAGCAACTTCCATTCATTGCTTCGGAGGAAGATTGAAGGTTAAGCCTTACAGACTTCATGACATGCTTATTATGAAAATGGTACAAAAAAACTTTAAGCTTGAAAAACGCGGTTTTACAGAAATTGATTACGACAGTATTCAAAAAATGGCTGATGAAATCTTAGCATTAAAATAAAAACGGTCCTCAAAGGACCGTTTTTATTTAGAAACTATCTGAAATTATTTTCATTGTTTCTATTTTTTTCATTTTTGTTGTTGCGATTTTCATTTTTGTTATCGCAGTTGTTAAACTGGTTGTTCTGGTTATTCTGCCTGTTTTGGTTGTTTTGTTGGTTTTGCTGATTGTTTTCTTTGTTGTTGAATCTGTTGTTTTCAAATTTGTTTTCGAATTTGTTATTCTCTTTGTTCTGATAGTTGTTATTCATCTGCTTCATCTGCTCCCTCAAGTTTTGTTGGCTGTCTAATTTAGCCTGTTCTTCCCAATTGTACAACATCACATTGTTATCCGAAGTTTTGCCGTTGTAATTTGCTATGATGATCACCTTCAATTAACAAATATTCGAAGCAAAATTTCACTTTACAATTTGCTTCCTAAACTATATTATTTACATTATACCGTTATTTATTTATCCTATTTATACCTTTTTATATTTTGGCACGGCAATATGTGAAATAAAACACAA
>DNNV01000217.1:0-3283 GCA_003497505.1 Clostridiales bacterium
AGTAGCTGTTGGGTCAGTGTCGTTTACGTTATTTTTGCGTATAATTTGACTGTCGCTTAAATTTAAAGCCTTCTGCATTCCCACGATTCCCTGGTCATGTGCATAAGTATATCCTGAACCGTCTGCAGGATTTCCAATATGTATAACTGCTACCTTTATATTTTCCTTTGCAATTGCAGGAAGAACTCCTTTTGATCCGCTTTCGGCAGGCTGCTCTGTTTTAGGAGCTTCTGTCTTTGGCCCTTCCGTCTTTGGCTGTTCAGGTGCTGATGTGTCTGATGCACAAGCAGAAAGTGAAAGTATCAATGCAAGTGATAAAATAATGCTTAGTAGTTTTTTCATTTTATTCTCCTTAGTTTTTTAAATATATGATAAAAAGCATTGCTTTTTATATCGAAAATAAGAAATGCGCCTGAAAAAATCCAGACGCATCAAAATACAAAAAAAACAATCAATAGTCAAACAATTTACGGCTGTTTGGTAGAAACTTCGGAACCATATCTTCCACATTATATTGATGCGTATATTTAGTTGTAAAGCCTTTAGCAATGTTATTATAATATATAAAATAAGAATAAGCAATACCTTATTTAAAAATAATTTTCGTGTTATTGAATACTATCTCCACCTGACACAAAATAACATTCGTGTTTATTTGATTGTCAATCCCACAGGGCAGTGATCGCTTCCATAGTATTCAGGGAATATGAAGGCATCTGTCAATTCATCCTTAAAAGACCGGGATGCTACAAAATAATCGATTCTCCAGCCCACATTCCTCTCCCTTGCCTTTGAAAAATTTGACCACCATGAGTATGCTTCTTCCTTGTCCGGATAAAAGTGCCTGAATGTATCTATGAAGCCTGCCCCCAGCAGCTCCGTCATTTTATTTCTCTCTTCATCCGTAAACCCTGCATTTTTTCTGTTTGTCTTTGGATTCTTCAAATCTATTTCCTTATGAGCAACATTCAGGTCTCCGCATACTATAACCGGCTTATGCTCGTCCAGCCTAAGGAGATAGCTCCTGAAATCATCCTCCCACTGCATTCTGTATTCCAGTCTTTCAAGCGCTCTCTTTGAATTAGGTGTATACACATTGACTAAATAAAACTTATCAAATTCAAGTGTTATAACTCTTCCTTCCTTATCGTGCTCTTCAATACCTATTCCGTAGGACTCTGACAAAGGCTTTTCCTTTGTAAAGACCGCCGTTCCCGAATAACCCTTCTTCTCTGCGTAATTCCAGAAATCATGGTAACCTCCCAGGTCAAGCTCTATCTGCCCCGCCTGAAGCTTCGTTTCCTGAAGGCAGACAATATCTGCATCCATGTCTCTGAAAGCATCCATGAAGCCTTTATTTACACAGGCTCTTAGTCCGTTGACATTCCAAGATATTAATTTCATAAGTCCTCCTGTTACTTCTCGTCACACTTAAGCACTCCGCCCTGGGCAAAGTTCTCAGACTCCATTTCCCTTATAATTATTTTTACTGCATCCCTTGGGCAATTTGCAGTCTCCGCAACAGCCTCAGTCACCTTTTCCACCATGGCCCTTTTTTGTTCCAATGTTCTTCCTTTTAGCATTTCAACTTGAATAATCGGCATAATACCCTCCTGTTATTTATTCTTTAAATAGTTATTTCCTGTTGTTTTCTTATATACATATTCTGAAAGCGATGTGAAAAGCATGGCCTGGTAAAGGACGTTAAACTCGATTACATCACCAAGCTTATATTCTTTTTTGCAGTCATGTATATCAATGATTGTATGGTCACTGCTTGCACCCATAACTATCATGTCACTGTCCCTCGGCACAAGCTTTGATGAGTCTCCCACATCCTGGTTCCCCAAAGCAATTATTGCTCTTCGTCGTATTCCTCTGTCTTCGTAGTGGCCATATTCCCCAAAGGCATTGACCATAAGTTCTCCCACAGGATATGTGGGTTTGTAGTTTATCTCTATAATCTGAGCCTTCAGCACAAATGTATCCTTATCGAGGCCCTCAATATCCGTGTCCCAGTAAAGAGGTAAATCCTGTGTATTTATTATTCCTTCTCCTATGCGAAGATGATTTATTTTCTCAGGAACACTTCCTCTTGTAAGCAGCGGCAGCGTTGTGGTCCCTCCGCCGGATACAATATTCAGCTTTCTGCCAATTATTTCTTCAATATCCGATACCGCACCTGCCAGCTCGCCCAGATTCACGTCTGTGGGAGCAACAGACCCGTAACAGCTTAGATTTGCTCCGATTCCCTCGAGAGTCAGATTTTCCAGCTCATATTCCACAAGCTTTGCAAGACTTATGAGTTCATCTCTGGAAAATACCCCCTCCCGCAAATCTCCAAGGTCATACATAAGGACAACCCCGTATTTTTTCTCTTGTCTGCCGGCCTCATTATTAAGCATGAGAAGTGTTTCTTTCTCGGAAACGAGGGACATGTCGCTGTATTTGACAACATCCTCAATTTCACACAGCATGGGTATTCTCACAAGAAGGAGAGGTATAGATATTCCACTATCCTTCACCGCCTTAAGCTGCTCTATGCGTGAGCTTCCTATCTGACGGCAGCCACCTTCCGCCATTGCCTCAGCTCCGGAAACAATACCGCCGAACCCCTTAATTATTCCCGCAATATTTATTCCGCTTTTTCCGCACAGCTCCGTGATAATTTTTGTGTTTGAATATATTTTTTCCAAATTTACTTCAAGTACAGGATATTTTTCCATAGGATTCTCCTTATTATTTTTTGGAATTTCTCAGCTCTTCAAAAAACATCTTCAGGATATCTGAGCATTCGTTCTCCAGAACTCCTGACTGTACGTCAACCTGATGATTCAGCTTCTCCATCTGAACTATATTTAAAACTGAGCCGCATGCTCCGGTCTTATAATCGCTTGCACCTATTACAAGCCTTTCAAGCCTTGCATTCACCAGGGCTCCGGCACACATGGAGCATGGCTCGAGAGTTACATACATTGTGCACCCAGGAAGCCTCCAGCCTCCCAAATTTCTGCAGGCATCCTTTATTGCGGAAATTTCCGCATGAAGTGTGGCATCCTTTAGGGTTTCTTTTTGATTAAAGCCTCTGCCCACTATTTCACCATTTCTCACAATTACAGCACCTATGGGCACCTCATTGATTTCATACGCCTTACGAGCTTCCTTCAGAGCTTCCTTCATGAAAATTTCGTCCATAATCACAACCTGCATTGTTTTTACAATCATTATAGTTTATATCCGGCTTATAAGTCAATATATGACTTATACTGTTTTCCTAAAATGC
>DNNV01000217.1:3500-7455 GCA_003497505.1 Clostridiales bacterium
GCATTTTAGGAAAACAGTATATACCAATCCGCTTCAAGGGAACTTATTTAATGCGGATTAGTATAATATTACCTGTTTACTTTTTAAGGTGATAATTTTATAATTTATTTTAGAAACACGGAACATTTTGCATTAAAAATCAGTCTAATATTATGTATGTTTATATTCTGCATACAGAAACAAGGAGGACGAAATTGAAAAGAATTATTAATAAAATATCAGTCATGGCACTCTGCGTGACATTGAGCATAAACACAGTTGCATATGCCGGAGTTCTTGACACAATAACCGAATCGCCCCAGGAAAATACGCAGGCCGACAATGAAACAAGCCCTGCCTCAACACCCGAAACAACTACCGAAACGGCAGCTCCAGCAGTCACAGCAGAGACTTACAGCAAGACATCCTTTTCGGACATCAATGGTCACTGGGCAAAAAGCTGGATTGAGAAATCCGTTAAAATGGGATTTGTATCAGGCTACGAGGATGGAACATTCAAGCCTGACAGAACAATCACAAGAGCTGAATTTTCAAAGCTGATAAATAACGCATTGAATACAAACAAGAAAGCATCGATAAACTTCACAGATGTGGGAGGAAAGGACTGGTTTTACGAAGAAATTCAAAAATCTGTGGCTTCAGGCTTTTTCTCAGGGTATGAAAACAATACATTCAGGCCCTCCAACCCCATAAAAAGGGAGGAAGCGGCAAAGGTTGTGAGCTCTGCAATAGCAACGGGAGGCATCGAAGGGGAAGGCGCCACACTGCTTTCAGATTACGGAACTATACAGGAATGGGCAAAAATCAGCGTAAATTCCGTTTACAACAAGGGATATATATTAGGATACCCCGAAGGTACATATCGTCCTTCCAAGGCTCTGACCCGTGCTGAAGCAGTTAAAATTATCTATGAAATAATTGAAAACGAAAATATAGAGCTTGGCTTCAATATAACAAATTATAATGAAGCATATTCCAGCGCAGTTGTCGTAGGAGACCTGAATATTTTGGATTCTGTAGGAACAGGAAATGTAACACTAAAAAATATAGTGGTTTTGGGAGATATAGTTGTATCCGCCACAAGGATTTCTTCCATACAGCTTACGGATGTAAAAGCAAGAAGCATTATTGTAACTGATGGCAGCAATCCCGTAAAAATCATATGCAATGACAATGTATCAATTTCCGCAACAAAGCTTCCTTCAGCGGCAATTATTCAGAGGATAGGAAGTAACGTAAATATATAAAGCAAAAGAAGGATGCCTCATTGATTATTCAAAGGGCATCCTTTTTACATACTTAATTTAATTTTTCGAGCTCCGGCTTCAGATAATTCACTGTATTTTCAAATTCTGAATTAAGACGAAACCTCGTTGTTCTTACCTCGTATGAGGAATTATCATACTCGCTCCGGATTCTACTTTCAAGACTTATATAGTAACCCATTTCTCCGTATCCGGGATAATACTTTTCGTAGTGATAGTCACTCAGTGAGTAAAATGCATTGTCCATGTTTACAAATAGCTTATCAATATCCTTCATCAAATACGGCCTTAATTCATCCATTGTGACAGCTAGAGGAACTTCTTCTCCTTTATAGTCACTTCCGATATAAATATCTATACCCATGTAATTATCTTTATAATATTTCTCATTATAAATATAACTGTAATTTATTTCTTTGAATTCCCGGGAATTCAGCAGCTTGGCCGCCAATTCATCCTTTGTTTCATTTGCCCCTTCTTCCCTGTCTACTACATATTCCCTCACCATGAATTTTCCGTCATTCATGAAGTAAACTATTGTTATACTGCTTATCCAAAGGTCATTCTTGTAATTATTGTCTTTGAGCAATTCCTTGTGAAGGTCTGTGATTGTTTTGATATTTTCCTTATCTGAAAACAGCACTATTCCATTACTGTTGTATATTCTGATCATATCATCCGAGCTCAGGGAGCTGTCTTCATTTTCATTTATATATTCACGCACCTTGCTTAATCCCCATGTACCCGAGCCCACATATGCATATTTCACATTTTCAGCATCAGGAACCGCATCTCTGTACCTTCCTGCAAATAAAACTGTTCCTCCTGTTACCGCCACAAAAACAGCCATACTTACGATAAATACTTTTATTGAAAGCCTTGATATTCTGAAGGATTTCTCCATTGCGGCAATTATGAGATAGTATGTCAATGCAGCCATCAGAACAGATGCGAAAATTGTGCCCGCTATATCTTTTCTGTAGTATAATGTCATTGATAAAAATGCCGGAACTATCAAACATGCAAGCACGGATGCGAAATATTTATAGCCGTCAAACACAATGAAGTTTCCCGTATTTTCATTTTTTCTTCTTTTCAGCGTCTTAAATATAAGCATTATAATACCTGTCAATATAATTCCCAAGAGCAGGAAATATACACAATCCAGAGGCTTTTCAAAATACCTGCTGAAATATATGTAATCAAGCTTATATACAGTGTTCACAAAATATTGCATTAGGACATTCGCACTGAAACCTGTTACCATATTTTCAAGTATTGTAAACATGAAATAAAGTATAAGATAAATTATCCCCGGCAGTGCAAAATTAAACATTGTCATAATTCCTGCAACCAAAGTATTTCCTGCCAGTATTGAAGACAGTGACGCTAAAAATATCCCTGCCAGAAGCCACGGTATTATCAGCTTGAACACCTCAAATAAATCAAAATTCGCATTATTTACAGCATTTGATATAATTATCAGTATAAGCAAGTATGCCGTAAGAACTACATTTACTGCCGTATTAACCAATACCTGATCTCTGAATGTCGCAGGCTTGGATTTGTAATACGCCATCTTGGCATCATTGTGAAGAAAGCTGTTATCCACAAGACAATTTATGAAAACAAGAACAAACATCTCAAATATCCCAAGTCCGATAAAAAATCCGTCATAGATATTAAGTATAAACGGCACTAAAAGTGTACTCACAAATATTACAACAGCCGACAGAAAAAACCAGTTTTTCTTTGATTCCAGCGAATTCTTAAGAAGCGGAAAAAACATGCTACTTTTTCTCTGTTCCATATCCTGCACCTCCCAGCTCTGTTATGAAAATTTCTTCAAGTGTCATAGAAAGCTTATCAAACAAAAGAACCTTGTATTTTTCTTCAAGCTTATTTCTGAATTCTTCAGCATCACCTGTCAGCGTACATAAATTAATGCTTCCAATTTTTACAGATTTAATAATATTGAACTCACTGAATTCTGAAGCGTCAAACTCGCCTTCAACTGCAAACTGAACTCTCTTCAGCTCATCCTTCATTCTTTCAAGGTTTTCTTCTTTGAGAATCTTCCCCTCATGCATTATGCCGACCTTGTCACATATGTTATCCAGCTCTTTTAAATCATGGGATGAAATAATTACGGTCATTTCCCTTTCCATAACTTCCTGTATGAGCACATCCCAGAATTTTCTCTTGATTACGGCATCCAACCCGTCTACAATTTCGTCTAAGAGGAGCACCATAGGCTGTGCCGCAATGGCAAGAACAAATGCTGCTTGTTTTCTTTGACCCTTGGACATTTTATTAAGATTTTTGTTTTTATCAATATTGAAATAATTAACAAGCTCTAAAAATTTTTTTTCAGAAATATTTTTATACATTATTTTTTCATATTCGAACAGCTTGCTGAGCGTGAATTGATGAGGGAAAAATAAATTGTCCTGAACATAATAAAAGTCCTTTATAATATCGGTGTTTTCCTTCACCTCTTCATCATCATAAAAAACATGACCCTCATCCTGTATGTATATCATCATTATATGCCTCAGAAGCGTTGTTTTTCCGCATCCGTTTGAGCCTACCAGACCATATATCTGACTTGCCTCGGCATTTATGTTAATATTGCTCAATACCTGAAATTCGCCGAATTTCTTGCTTAAATTCTCAACTCTTAACATACG
>DNNV01000217.1:7538-8707 GCA_003497505.1 Clostridiales bacterium
ATACGGCCTCCTTATTCTCTATGCAAATTCAGGATTTTCTTCACTAATTCCACTATGCTGTTATCATTCAATCCTAAATTTTTCAGTGCCTTAATCGTTTCTTTAAGTCTATCTTCCGCAATTTTTATATGGGTATCCCTTAATTCTTCCGAACTTTTTACAAAATTGCCCTTTCCTTTTATGGTGTAAATATAATTGTCTTCCTCAAGACTTCTGTAAGCTCTCTGTATGGTATTGGGGTTTATTTTTACCATAGCAGCCAACTCTCTTACAGAAGGTAATTTTTCATCGGGCTTTAAGGCCTTTGATAAAATAAGTCTTGTAATTTCTTCATAAATTTGTTCATATAACGCCTTTGAACTGTTATTATCAATTTGAATCATTTTACACCTCCTCAGATATCGCTGCAGGCTACTTTTCCGCTTACATATTCCCTCAACGTCCCCTCAAAAACCTCTTCAAGCTCCAATGTATTATAATCATCAGGTGTAACAAGAGAAATTTCTTTTTTAAACGGTACTATTCCCCATAAAAGAAATGTAACAAAGCTCGAGCACACGTAAAAGTGCTGCCTTTGATACGGTATGTTGAAATAAATCAGAAAAACATTTAAAAAGCTGTATCTGAAGCTATCCGGTTTCGCAAGAAACCTTTCAAGCCTCTCATTAATAACCTCGTAATCCCTATCCGTAACCTCAAGCCTGTAAATTTTGCATTTCGTTTCCGGATGCATCTTAAATACTCCCCTGTCAGGCTCTTCCTTTACAAATCCGCCTATGAGCGGAAACCATGTTATTTTTCTTCCGAAGCTGAACATTGTTCTGCAATTATTATCAAATGATATGGATATATGGTTGTAAGGCTTCTTTGATACTGCTTTCAGCGTCTTGGATATAACTGTGTTTGTCTGTGTAAGTACAATATTAATTTCCTTCATATGTAACTCCTATTACCTAATCAATGTCATGTGTATTAATACACTCAGTACAGTGACTGTATTATATATTATAGTACAGTCACTGTCAATAATTATTTTTTAAAAAATAAGGCCCGCTGCTGTGAAGGTTCACAGTGAAGCAGGCCTTGTTTATTTTCTAAAAATTATTATTTATATAACAGAATACAGCCAGAAAAACAATGGTATTGTAATTAATGAAATCAGATGTGTA
>DNNV01000368.1 GCA_003497505.1 Clostridiales bacterium
TAAATAATGACATAATAAATATATATTTGAATTATAGGAGAAGGTTATGGGAAAACACAATTTAGAAAACAAGAGAGAAACTATTAATAAAATGAAGAATGACATTGAAAATACAGAACGAAATTACAGAGAAGACGAAAAAATGATTAAACAAGTAAGTGATGAGGAAGTTAGAGCGAATTTGGAGCTTAAAAACTTCCGCAGAGAGCATTCATTGAAAACCATGAAAGATAATATTCAAAACGAGTATGACAAAGAAAATAATTTTAAAAACAATATGAAGTAGCAGAATTAATAGTGTGACGGCAAGCAACTGACCGTCACACTTATGGAGGAGTAATTAATATATTGTCTCAAATTCATCAGTCCAAAGGATTGTTTCATTGGCTGCCAGCGATTTTTTAATGTCTATAATCCTTTGATTTTCTGAGCCTTTAAATTTTAAATTGCTGCGTGAATAATTACGGTCATATTTTCCGTCCACGAGCACATCACAAAGTTCAATCAACCTGCGGTATTCCATGTCTGCAAGTATTTCCTCGAAGGTATGGCCGCTGTATATCCATATGCTCTTTGAGGTATATTCTTTGATTTTTTCAGCCAGTACTGTCAGAGGTGCCGCCTGCATCATGGGCTCTCCGCCTATGAAGGTTATATTTGTAAAGTGGCTTATTAGCTTGGTAAAAACCTCATCAATTTCCATGGGCTGTCCGTAATTGATGTCCCAGAGTTTCCTGTTGTGGCAGCCTTCACAGAATATATCACAGCCGCTCAAGTACAGCGATGTTCTGAAGCCTTCGCCGTCAACTATGGTATTATCCACTATTTCTGCAACGTAAAGCATATTTTTCATAGGCTGTGTTTCACCCTGTCTCTCAGCTCGGCTTTCTTGGCTGCATTCCAGCTGTCCACAGCGCCCACCAGGTACCCCGTTATTCTTTGAATGGTGTCAATTTCTTCGCTGCCGCATTCGGGACAAATTTTTAGTTCTTCTGAAGCATCCTCGTATCCGCAGGCCTTACACCTGTTTCTTGTATGGTTCACAGAGCCGTATCCCATATTGTGTCTGTCCATCAGGTCAACAGTCTGCATAACTGCCGCTGGGTTATGTGTTGCATCTCCGTCAAGCTCCACATAAAATATGTGGCCGCCTCTTTCATATTCATGATATGGAGCCTCAACCTCTGCCTTGTGCTCGATGGAGCATTTGTACCACACGGGAACATGTGAGCTGTTTGTGTAATATTCCTTGTCTGTTATGCGCGGAATACTGCCAAACTGCTTTCTGTCTCTTTTTATGAACCTTCCGCTCAGTCCCTCTGCCGGAGTGGCAAGGAGACTGTAATTAAGGTTGTAGTAATCCGATTTTCCTTTTATTTTCTCAAACATGAATTTTATTATTTCAAGTCCAAGCTCCTGAGATTTTTCATCCTCTCCGTGGTGCTTGCCCGTCAAAGCTATAAGTGCTTCCGCCAATCCTATGAAGCCTATGCCCAGAGTTCCATGCTTCAGCACGTTTTCCACACTGTCCTCAGGCTTAAGCTGCTCACTTTCCAGCCACATTCCCGACATGAGCATTGGAAATTGCTTCTTTATGGCTGTGCACTGAAACACGTATCTGTCATAAAGCTGTTCCGCCGCAGCGTCAATGCATTTCTGAAGCTTTTTAATGAATTCTCTCTTCCTGTCCTGTGGATTTTCAAACTCTCTGCATTCCAGTGCAAGCTTCACTATATTAATTGTTGTAAAAGAAAGATTTCCTCTTCCTATGGATGTCTTGCTGCCATGCCTGTTTTCAAACACTCTTGTTCTGCAGCCCATGGTTGCAACTTCCTTTTCATATCTGCGGCTATCGCTTGCATCCCAGTCCTCATGTATATTGTAGGTGGCATCAAGGTTTAGGTAATTAGGAAAAAACCTTCTTGCGGTAACCTTGCAGGAAAGCTTGTACAAATCATAGTTTCTGTCCTCCGGAAGGTAGTTCACACCTCTTTTTTTCTTCCATATCTGTATGGGGAAAATAGGGGTTTCTCCGTTGCCCACTCCCTTGTACGTGGACATGAGCACCTCTCTCATGATGCATCTTCCCTCGGGACTCGTGTCTGTCCCGTAGTTGATTGAGCTGAACACCACCTGATTGCCGCCTCGGGAATGTATGGTATTCATGTTGTGAATGAAGGCCTCCATGGATTGGTGCACTCTTTTTACAGTGCTGTTTATTGCCTGCTGGACATATCTGTCATTACCCTTCAATCCATCCAAGGGTTTTTCAACGTAGTCGTCTATTTCGGCATCATACAGCTCCTTTAGCTCAATGTCTAAAAGCTGCTCTATCTTTTTAATCTCTTCTATGTATGTAAATCTCACATATGGCGCAAGATAAAAGTCAAACGCTGGAATTGACTGTCCTCCGTGCATTTCATTCTGTATCTGCTCCATAGATATGCAGCCGATTATGGAAGCCGTCTCTATTCTCTTTGCAGGTCTACTGGAGCCGTGACCTGCCCTGAAGCCATTCTGCAATATGTAATCCAATGGGTGCTGCAGGCATGTAAGGGATTTTGTAGGATAGTAGTCCTTGTCATGCACATGGATGTAGTT
>DNNV01000074.1 GCA_003497505.1 Clostridiales bacterium
TTAAAATAAAAGCATCTGATTACTGCGGTAATCTTAGAAAATTTAAGGAGGAGTTGATTTTGGGTGATTATAACGTAGCAATCGTAGGAGCCATGGGAGCTGTCGGCAAGGAACTTGCAAAAATTCTCATTGAACGGCAATTTCCTGTTAAATCTGTTAAGTTATTGGGCACAGCCGCTAATGAAGGGCGAGAAGTGGAATTTAAGGATGAAATATTATATACGGAAGAAGCTTGCAAGGGGGCATTTAAGGATGTTGATATTGCATTCTTCTGTGTGGATGCCGAAATAAGCAAAAGCTTATCACCCGTAGCAATTGAAGAAGGAGCTGTTGTCATAGACAATAGCAGCGCCTTTAGAATGGATGACCGTATTCCCCTGGTAGTTCCTGAGGTCAATCCTGAAAGTTTAAAAAGTCATAACGGACTCATATCAAATCCAAACTGCTCTACTATACAAATGCTGGTCCCTCTGAAACCGATACATGATAGATACCATATAAAAAGAATAGTGGTCTCAACCTATCAATCTGTTTCCGGCACCGGCAAAAATGCAATTGATGAGCTTGATGAACAAACAAGGGACTATGCAGAAAAAAATGAAATAAAGCATTCTGTGTACCCATATCAGATTTTATTTAATACCCTTCCCCATATTGATGCATTTCTTGATAATGGATACACAAAGGAAGAAATGAAAATGGTCGATGAAACACACAAAATTTTAGATAAGAAAATTCAGGTGACATCTACGACAGTCAGAATACCTGTATTCAGAGGGCACTCTGAATCAGTAAATATTGAGACGGAATTATCTTTTGACATTGATGAGATCAGAGGTCTTCTTGAGAATTTCCCGGGGATTACAGTATTAGACAAACCTGAGGAAAAATTGTATCCCATGCCTTTGTTTTCTAAGGATACCAGCGACGTCTTTGTTGGCCGCATCAGACGTGATTTTACCGTTGAAAATGGGCTTAATATGTGGATTGTGGCAGATAATCTGAGAAAAGGTGCAGCATTAAATGCTGTTCAGATAGCCGAATCACTTATTGAGCAGGACCTAATCAGGAGGCAGTAATGGGCATCATAATTCAGAAGTTCGGAGGAACTTCCCTGAGAAATCTAAATAATCAAAGCAATTTTCTTAAACAAGTAAAAAAGGAAGCACAAGCCGGCAGCAAGCTTGTTGTAGTTGTATCCGCAATGGGCAGAAGAGGAGACCCTTACGCCACAGATACCTTAATAAATCAATTGGAAAGTATTGGTTCCACAATAGATCCGAAGAAAAAGGACCTTATTATGTCAGTTGGAGAAACAATTTCTGCGGCTCTTGCAGCCCATCTGGTAGAAAGTGAAGGATTTCCCTCAGAGGCCTTAACAGGATTTCAAGCCGGAATAATTACAGATGATAACTTTAATTCGAGTAAAATAATACAAATTAATACAAATAAAATTGAAGAATATCTAAGCAAAAATAAAATTGCAGTAGTTGCAGGATTTCAAGGAGCTACGGAAAATCTGGAAATAACCACCCTCGGCAGGGGAGGCAGTGATACGACGGCTGTTGCACTTGGTGGAGCTTTAAATGCCGAAAGAGTGGATATATTTACCGATGTACCCGGAGTTGCCGTTACCGACCCGCAATTAATACCAAATGCCAGATATATTAAAAAAATTTCCTATGATGATATGTATAGAATGGCAATTAACGGAGCAGGCGTAATTCATCCAAATGCTGTTTTGCTGGGAAAACAGCACAATATACCTGTAAGAATCCTTTCAACATTTACGGATGAACCGGGCACACTTATTTCCAATGATATAAGCGGCTTAAAAGTAATAGGCTTCGGAGTAAAAAAACAAGAAAACAATTCGGTCATATCCTTTATTTTCAACAGTGACTATAGAGATGAAATCAAGGAAGAGCTGGATAAATTCTTGTCGGGTGAAAAAGAACACTTAATTAATATGGAATACTTCGATTGTAACGCATCTATAACAGTTAAAAATGAAATTCTTAACGAGTTTTTACAAAAATTATATTCTAATTTCATCCAATAAATCAACGGTGCGGATTCCGAGGAATCTGCACCGTTGATTGTTATACTAATAAAGGCTGAATCTGTTTACCCAATATTGCTAATTCTATTGTTTCTTCTATTTTATCAAATTTAGCTATTAAGGAATTTGGTTTATTTACCGAATCGTCCTGGCCAAAAGGCACGAAGTAAATATTCTTTGTATTCAACAATAGCCCTATGTTTTTAGCATTGACTCCAAGTCCGTCATTTGTTGCTATAGCTAAGACTAAAGGTTTTTGGTTCCTTAAATGTGCCTTGCATGCCATTGTCACTGTTGTATCAGTTATTGCATTCGCAAGCTTTGCCGCCGTATTACCTGTACATGGAGCAACTACAATAACATCAAGCTTTAATTTAGGTCCCACAGGCTCAGCTTCAACTATGGTCTTTATTAATTCCTTACCTGTAATTTCCTTCAATTTGTTTTTCCATTCTTCTGCTGTACCAAATCTTGTATCAAAAGTATCTGCCGAATGCGACATTATGGGATAAATATCTGCGCCCTTACTTGCCAAATCCTCGATTACCGGAAATACATTGCTGTAATTGCAGAATGAGCCTGTTAATGCAAAACCTATTTTTAATCCTTCTACTGACATATTTATACATCCAACTCCTCTATAATATTGTAAATTGTATCCTTAATTGCCATAGCAGCAGTTACCGGCGCTGCCTTTCCCGGAAGGCCTAAGGCACTGATAGCCTTTATTCCCATTTCCCCGGCAGCTTCAAAATCAATCCCGCCCGGTTTTGATGCTAAATCAATTACTGTGCAATTACTATCAATACTCCTTAATAATTCTCTATTTAATATTATCTGAGGTATGGTGTTAAAAACAACGTTCATCCTTGGTAAATATTCCTTTAGCTCTTTTGGGCATACCGGAATATACCCGTTGTTCCTTATCCATGCAAGGTCTCTGCAGCTTCTTGCTTCCACATGCACATTTGCTCCGATTCCATGCAGCATCTTTGATAAAACCTTTCCGATTCTCCCATATCCTAAAACCATAATATTTGAATTATGAATGGTAAAAGGCGTTTCCTCCATTGCAATTTGAATGGCCCCCTCGGCTGTCGGTACTGCGTTAAGGACTTGCATTTCTTCCCTTATAAAATAATCCGCTGATTTAAGCTCCTTATTCTTTAGCTTTTTTTCGTGCTCCGCA
>DNNV01000365.1 GCA_003497505.1 Clostridiales bacterium
ACATTATGGAGCAACGTCTTAGCATAAATGCTAAACCGTCATTTTCCTAAAATATGCCTCTTATTCCTGCCTCTTTGCCCTGCATTATTTTGCCGGAAGAACTACTGCCTCTCCCTTTAAAACCATCAGCCCTTCCTGATTGGTACAGCATGTATTTAAAATTACTCTGTTTTTTTCAGACAGTATCTCTTTTACTTCAACTGTGGCTGTTATGGTATCTCCAAACCGCACCGGAGCTAAAAAACTCAGCGTCTGCGAAGCGTATATAGTTCCCGGTCCTGGCAGCTTGGTTCCTATAACTGCCGATACCAAAGCCGCGGATAGCATTCCGTGAGCAATCCTGCCCTGAAAGAATGTATTCTTAGCATATTCCTCATCCAAGTGGGCGGGGTTTATATCTCCGCTCACACCTGCAAACAAATATACGTCGGTTTCAGTAATTGTCTTGGAAAATGATGCCTTCTGTCCTACTGTCAATTCATTTATCCTAAGTCCGCTCATTTTAATTCCCCTCTTATTAAGAATTAAAATACTTTTCTTGTAAGGCCGAAAATTTGCCTTGCTTCCTCGGGAGTTGCCGCCTCATATCCTGCTTCCTCCAGCAATCTTTTTGCTCTTGCCACAAATTGTGCATTTGAGTCAGCCAAAACGCCCTTTTTGTACAATACGTTATCTTCCATACCAACACGCAGATGTCCTCCCATCGCTATTGTTGCCAGCATTATGGGCATGTGTCCGCTTCCTATTCCGCATGCCGCCCACGATGCTCCCTCAGGCAGCAGGCTCTTTAAAAACACTAAATTTTCAATAGTGCTGGTCATTCCTCCCGGACAACCCAGCACAAACTGGAAATGAGCCGGTGCCTTTAATATTCCTTTTTTCAGATAATACAGCGCTTCATAAACCATTCCCGCATGAAAAATCTCAATTTCGGGCTTTATATTTGATTCCTGAAGAGCGATCCCGAGCTTCTCTAAAAATGGAGGACTGTTTTCAAATATTGTTCTGTGCTGCCAGTTCAGTGTTCCGCAGTCATAGGATGCCATTTCGGGCAAAAGCTGCTTAAGAGGATAAATTCTCTCCTCATCCCCAAAGCCCACACTTCCGGAACTTGTAATGTTGATGCAGATATCGCAATCCTTTTTTGCCCTGATTAATTCAATGGTTTCTTTGTACTTATTGTAATCTGTTGACGGTGAGCCGTCGTCATTCCTCACATGTATGTGGGCTATTGCTGCACCTGCCTTCCATGACTCATATACATCATCTGCTATTTCCTGCGGTGTGATGGAAAGATTAGGATTGTCCTCTCTTGTAGGCCATGAACCTGTGATAGCAACAGAAATAACTCTCTTATTTTTTAAATCACTCATTAATTTTACCTCCAATTAAAATTTATATTGCTTTATCCTATAATGAGCAATAATTGTGCCAACTAAAACATTCCTGTATTTCAACAGGTTTTTAGCAAAAGCATCTTTATCCCCATTTCACACATGTGGAGATTTTAATCGTTTTATGTAGATGTATCGATTAAAACATCTACAGTATTTCAGTGAGTATCGCAAAATTCAAGCTATTCAGCCATATTTTCTATTGGCATGTTAATTGCAGTATATTGTCTTGTATTCAAATCTTAAAAAACAGGAGGAAATTTTAATGAAAGTTGCAATTTATGGCTGTGGTGCTATGGGAACTGTACTTGGCGCATATCTGACCAAAAATGGTCAGGAGGTTGAAATGATCGACAGTTACCTGGATCATGTGAACGCTATGAATGAAAAGGGAGCTCAGATAATCGGATGTGCGGAGTTCACTATACCTGTGAAGGCTATTACACCTGATAAAATGGAGGGAATATATGACGTTGTGTTTTTATTTACGAAGCAGACGGCAAATTCCGAAGCTCTTCCTCATCTAAAAAAACATCTCGGCAGTGAAAGCATCGTGTGCACGCTGCAGAACGGCGTTCCCGAGTACAGCGTATCAGAGTATGTCGGAAGCGACAGAACTGTAGGCGGTACTGTTCTTTGGGGAGCAACCTTTATCAGCCCAGGGATTTCGGAGGTAACTCAGGATGTATCCTCAGGAGATATATTATTTGATATAGGAGAAATAAACGGCCAGATTACCGAAAGAATTAAAAAGGTTGCATCAGTACTCGAGCATATGGGACCTGTTACAATTGTTGATAATTTAATGGGAGCACGATGGTCTAAATTAATATACAACAGCTGTATGAGCGGTATGTCAGCAGCTACGGGCTCCGTATTCGGCGACGTTCTCGACAATCCAAAGGCAAGTGCATGCCTGAGCTACATAGCAAAGGAAATTGTTGATATATGCGAGAAGACATGCATCAAATTTGAACCGTCTATGGGCATGGATATGCGTGATTTCGGTAAGGTTTCCACCAATAAAGAATTCGAGCTTTCACAGAAATGCTTCAATAAATTCTATGCAGATAAAAGAGCTGCCAAAGCAAGTATGCTTCAGGACCTTGAAAAAGGCAAAAAAACCGAAGTTGATATGATTAACGGTCTTGTGGTTGAGCAGGGCAAAAAGTACGGAATAAAAACTCCATTCAATGACACGGTGGTTAAAATCATCAAAGGAATAGAAAATAAAGAACTTCCGTTGAGCATGGATAATCTTAAATTTTTTGATATACCTGAAATGCAAAATCAGATATAATAATTAAATAATAAAA
>DNNV01000277.1:0-4043 GCA_003497505.1 Clostridiales bacterium
TTTGCCGGGCATCTCTTCATACTCTTTTCCTATCCAGAGCTCAGAAAACATGAACATTTCGTTGTAATTTAAAGGAAGAAACATATGGGTGAGAGGAATATGCACATTCTGACTGAACAAAAGTGACTCTGTCACGTCCTCCATTACCCCTCTTCCAACCAGGTTGTCGCTTTCCTTTGCTCCGGCTTTAATAAGCTTTATAAATGAATCCACTGCATTGTTTTTGACATTTGTAGCTGCCTCGTATGTATTCACGAGAGACATCTTGAGAGTCTCAATATATTTTTCATCAACATCAAAATTGAATCTCACGTATTCCAGCAGGTTTTCCAGGTCATCGGCAAAATAATCCTTCCCTGAGGCTTCCAGCCTAACAATGTTGTGTATGAGTACTGATATGTAGTCTCTGACAGGTCCAAAATCATTCATTTTTGAAATATATCTTCCCAGAAACGGCACAATTTCATTTTTTAGTGTATCAAGGTTCATATCTGCACTCTTAGAACCGTCAAAAATTAAATTGTCGGCCATTTCATTAAAAGGCTTCTTAAGCATGTCCGGAAGATTCCGCTCAATGTTTTTGAGGGAAGAACTTATGGAGTCATTAGTTTTTTCTGCCGAAACGAAGCAGTCATAGCTCCTGAGAAAGTTTTTCAGCACAGTTTTAAAATCATTGTTTTTCGAGTCGCTTTTCAGAAGGGCTCTGAGGTTGTCAAAAAACTCACCGTGAAATTTGGTGGAATTTTCCTGCTGAAATTTAAGAAAGTTTAAAATTTCAGCATCATTCATCTCTATGCTGCTGAGAAATGATTCAAACAGGCTTTTAAGAACCGGGTCATTCATAATGTTCTGATTGATAAACTGCCTGTTTAAAAGAAGCTTCCTGGCTCCTTCAGCCAAAACGGGAGCATTTTGCAATGATTTAATAAATTTTTCAAATACAGAGTCCGGGTTGTAGTTGAATAAATTCTGTCCTGTCTGATTGCTGGGGTCCTGCTTTGATGGCTTTGTGACCCTTGTGGGGTCTATAGCATCAAAGGGCAGTGTCTGCTCTGTTTTTATTTTTGGTTTATTTAGAATTCCGTCATTTAACGTATTTTTTGTTTTAATATTAATATTATTTTCAATCATAGAAACTCCTGTAGAATTTGTATTAATTATACTATATAATTAAAAAAAATTAAATATTATCTGTAAATATATCGGCAAAATTATCATTTTTATTAATGTTTATCAGAAAAATAAAAAAATTAATGACATTGCTTAACAAATTGTAAAAACAGCCGATATAAAAGTAAGATAAAGGCTCTAACTTGAACAAGGAGATTAATATGGATAACAATTTAGATTCTGTACTGGACATGTATCTTTTCGAGGCAAACTCATTATTGGAACAATTGGATGATATTTTACTGAGAGCGGAAAGCGAACAGGCATTTGACAAGGAATGCATCGATGAAATTTTCAGAATTATGCACACCATAAAAGGTTCCTCCGCAATGATGCAATTTAACAGCATCATGACGATTTCACATAAGGTCGAAGATTTGTTTTACTATATCAGAGAAAACGGGGTAAACCACAGATATAATGAACAGCTTGTAAATTTAGTGTTCAAGTTTACAGACTTCATTAAGGGAGAAATAACGAAAATTGAGGAAGGCCAGGAGCTTGAGGAAAATTTGGAAGCTTTCGAGGCGGAGATAATAGGATTTTTAAATAAAATTTCCGGCGCTGTACCTGAGAGTGATTCATCAGATGTGTTTGAGGAAGCAGCAATAACTCAGTCCTCAGCTGTTGCTACAATTTATGACGAGCAGGAAGAACCTGTTGCTGCATCAGGTGACAGCTATGCAATAAAAATAATATTTGATGATAACATAGGCATGGAAAATTTGAGGGCATATCTTTTGGTAAACCAGCTTAAAGAAACAGGCATTGATTTCACACACAAGCCTGAGAATGTTGAAAGCATTGCAGATACGGCCCAAGAAATAATAAAAAATGGATTTTTGGTATATATAAATGACAAGGAATCATTGAATGCAGCAGTTGGCGTGATAAGAGAAGCTCTTAATGTGAAGAGCTATACTATAATAGAATATGATGTTGAAGCTCATAACACCGATGCAAACGAGGCTGTGAAGGAAAAGACTGATAAGACGACCCAGGTTTCAAAAGAGCAGACAAAGACGGTAAAGACAGACAACGGCTCAAAACACAGCAAGCAGAGCCTTATTACAGTGAATCTTTCAAAGCTTGATAAGCTCGTAAATATAGTGGGTGAGCTGGTTATAGCAGAATCAATGGTTTCGTCGGACAACGAAATTAAGAGACTGAATTCCGAGAGCTTTACAAAATCAACGAGACAGATGAGAAAGCTGACTGATGAGCTGCAGGACATAGTCATGTCTCTGAGAATGGTACCTGTGTCAGGTATATTCCAGAAAATGAAAAGAATAGTAAGAGACATGGGCAAGGAACTGAACAAGGATGTGGAGCTCATACTTGAGGGAGAGGATACTGAAATCGATAAGACAATTGTTGACGGAATCTCGGATCCAATCATGCATCTTGTGAGAAATGCCATGGACCATGGTATTGAATCAGAGGAAGAAAGAATAGATGCAGGAAAGGACAGGCAGGGAACAATAAGATTGTCTGCTTCAAATACAGGAGGAGAAATTCACATAACCGTCGAGGATGATGGAAAAGGCTTCAATCCACAAAAAATACTGGCAAAAGCAAAGGCTAAGGACATGCTTACCAAGCCTGAAAGCGAATATACTCCGAAAGAAATTTATCAGTTTATTATGCTTCCGGGATTTTCAACAAATGAGGCAGTAACGGAATATTCAGGCAGAGGGGTCGGAATGGATGTTGTGAAATCTAACGTTGAAAAGGTAGGAGGAACAGTTGTCTTAGACAGCAGGGAGGGAGCTGGAACCGTTATTACATTCAAGATTCCTCTCACACTGACAATTGTCGCAGGAATGCAGGTGGTTGTAGGTGAATCGGAGTTCATCATACCCATTAAGAATATTCAGCAATCCTTTAAGACCTCCGAAAAGGAAATCATACACAACACTGATGGCAGCGAAATGATTCTCATAAGGGAAAAGTGCTATCCTATAGTAAGAATTAACGAATACTTCAATATAAGCACAGATACAAACAGCATAGAGGACGGAATATTGATATTGGTTGAGGCCGGAGACAACAGTCTGTGCCTGTTTGTGGACAAGATTATAGGAGAGCAGCAGGTAGTTGTAAAGCCGCTTCCATCAATACTTACAAAGTACAACCTTAAGGAATCCGGAATCTCGGGATGCTCCATACTCGGAGACGGAAGTATCAATTTAATCCTTGATATAGGAAATATAATAGAAAGTATATAGATATGGTAAAATTAACAGACAGTGAATTTTTAGAATTTGTTCAATATATGCATAAAAATTACGGTATAGACCTTTCTAAGAAGAAAGTATTAATAGAGGGAAGGCTGTCCAACTTAATAGAGCGAAAAGGCATGAGCAGCTTCGGGCAGTATCTGGACAGCGTGAAAAAGAACAACAAGGATGAGATAACCATGCTCATCAACAAGCTTACAACAAACTATACGTATTTTTACAGGGAAGAGAATCATTTTAAATTCCTGACGGACGTAATTCTTCCGTATCAGGAGAAAAACAATAAAATGAAAACTCTGGATATATGGAGCGCAGGGTGCTCCTCCGGTGAGGAGCCTTACACATTGGCAATGGTGTTGGATGACTATTTCAAGTTCTCCGCAAACCAGTGGAAAATACAGATTCATGCCACAGATATTTCTGAAAACGTGCTTTCTAAGGCGAGGGAAGGGATATATTCGGAGGAAAGCATAAAAAATCTATCCGAAGTGTACAAGAAGAAGTATTTTGACAAAACAAAGGACGGTAAGTACCAGGTTAAGCCTGAAATCAAAAAATGCATAACATTTAAAGTGTTTAACCTTATGGAGCCCATTACTGTAAAAAACAAATACGATGTGATATTCTGCCGCA
>DNNV01000277.1:4212-12775 GCA_003497505.1 Clostridiales bacterium
ATGTGATATTCTGCCGCAATGTTATGATATATTTCAATGCTGAAACTAAAATAAATTTGGTGAATAAGTTTTATGAAGCATCCAAGCAGGGAGGATATCTGATGATAGGTCATGCGGAAACGATACAGAGAGATAAATCAAAATATATATATATTAATCCCGCAATATACAAAAAGGACTAACTATGATTGCAAACAATATTAAAGTATTAATAACCGATGATTCTCTGCTATTTAGAAATGTGTTGAAAAACGAGCTGAACGATGATACGAGGATAGAAGTTGTAGGCATGGCTGTGGATCCTTTAGATGCGATGGATAAAATTATAGCCCTCAAGCCTGATATAGTAACGCTTGATATAGAAATGCCTAAAATGGATGGGCTCACATTTATTAAAAAATTGATGGTAGAGCATCCCATGAAGGTTGTTCTTGTAAGCTCCATGAACATAAGTGTGTTTGATGCGCTTCAGTCAGGTGCCGTAGATTTCGTTAAAAAGCCGGATATGTCCTCAAGCAATGATTTTCAATCATTTATAAGAGAGCTTAAAACAAAAATTAAAATTGCTTCTATTGCAAAGCTCATGACGGTCAAGAAAGATGAGCCTGCTAAAATAGAAGATGCTGCTACTCCCGCACAGGTGAGAGCTCCCATATCGCTTTCAAGTATTATTAAGACATCAACAAAGAAAATAATAGCAATAGGAGCCTCAACGGGCGGAACAGAAGCAACTCTCAAAATAATCAGGGATTTACCCAAGGATATGCCGGGAATTTTAGTTACGCAGCATATGCCTCCGGGATTTACAAAAATGTACGCGGACAGGCTGAATAAAATATGCGATATGAGCGTGCGTGAAGCGGCCGACGGGGACAGAGTTGAAGGCGGGTTAGTGCTTATAGCACCGGGTGATAAGCAGATGAAGCTCCTGAAGGATGAAAAGGGATACTACGTATCCTGCAAGCCTGGAGAAAAGGTAAGTGGACATTGCCCATCCGTGGATGTTCTTTTCAACTCGGTTGCTGAAACAGCAGGAAAAAATGCCGTGGGAATCATTCTTACGGGTATGGGTAAAGATGGTGCAAGCGGCCTCATGAATATGAGAAAAGCCGGAGCATACACTATAGGTCAGGATGAAAAATCTTCGGTGGTATACGGAATGCCAATGGTTGCATACAACATAGGAGCCGTTGAGACACAGGCATCCATAGAGAATATAGCTGATTTGCTATTGAAGCATTTGAATAAATAGGAAAATGGATAGGAGGAAAAAGTTATGCCAATACTTTCAAACAGTATATATGGTTCATCAGTTAGCAGAGGAGTGGGCGGTCTTATGTCAGGACTGGATACAGACGAGCTTGTAAAGCAGATGACAACCCGCACAAGAACAAAAATCGATAGGCAGTATCAGTCAAAGCAGAAGCTTTTATACAAACAGGAAGCCTACAGGGAAATAAGCTCAAAGCTAGTTGCCCTGAGCAGCAAATATTTTTCATATTCAGCAGGTTCCAAAACAAACATTTTAAGCCCAAGGTTTTTTGAAGCTGACACTTTCAAATCATCGTCAAGCTATGTAAATGTAACGGGGAATGCAAATAACATAAAGAATTTTGAAATTACGGATATATCAAGTGTGGCTACGGCTGCAAGCTTTGCTTCAAAAAACCCGGTATCAACAAAAGAGTTCGGTACAAGTAATGATATGACTAAGAATGTTTCAAGGT
Organism: Clostridiales bacterium; assembly: GCA_003497505.1. Classification (GTDB taxonomy): domain Bacteria; phylum Bacillota; class Clostridia; order Tissierellales; family Sedimentibacteraceae; genus Sedimentibacter. The sequence continues at coordinate 5,940 of DNNV01000277.1, forward strand.
TGGCAGGAGAAACCTTCAGCATTTCAATTCCGAATGAAAAGGTCTATAGCTTTACTATTGATAGAAAATTCGAGGGTGACAATATAGCAGATGTGAACACTATGCTTACAGAGTTGAATAAGAAGCTTGATGAGGTAAATAAGAAGCTTGAAGATGAAGGCAAGGATAAGGTTAGCTTCGGCATAAACAGTGATGGCAAGTTTGAAATAACCGGCGGAGGCGTATTGTCAGCAGCAAGCAAGGAATTTTTGAGTGTTTTCAAAATGAATGTAGCCGGAAAAGATAACGAGGGAAAAATAGGCGATGAAATAGTAGAAACAGAGTTATATAGAACAGCTACAGACGTTTTGGGAAGCGATAACGAATATATAACCTTTGAATACAACGGAGTACTTAAGCAGATTAAATTAAATTCCGAAATAACAGATTCGGGAAAATTAGCAGATCATTTGCAGACAGAATTGGATAAAGCTTTTGGATCCGGAAAGATTACAGTGGATAAGACAACAGTAGCGGGCAAAATCACATTTAAGGCTACAGGTGATAACAACATTTTAGGGGTAAGCTCTATAAGCAAGCATCTCAGCATGCTTACAGGTTTGCAATCCGGTGACTATAACAGGATTAACAGAAACATAGCAATAGATGGCACTAGATCATCAGGATTAAAAACTTCACTAACAACCGGGACTGCCACAAATGATAAGGGAGAAGCTGTTTATAAAATAGATGTTAATGGTAAAGAAATTTTAATAGCAAAAGGAACATCTCTTAATGACATTATTAAAAAAATCAATGCTGAATCAGATGTGAACATTTCCTATTCTTCAACAACAGATACTTTTTCGGCAGTATCTAAAGAAACAGGAGCACACAAAAAAGTATCTATCACTGATTTAGATGGCGGTAATTTAGCTACAGCGCTGTTCGGTACAGCGGGAACTGATTACACTGCAAAAAACGGAACAGATACAGAGCTGACTTATAAGTTAAATGGAATTTCAACCACGATTACACGAAGTAGTGCTAACATTTCCGTTGAGGAAATCAACATTGAGCTTAATGAAAAAGCGAAGGACATTGACTTTAGCAAGCCAATAACCTTTGATGTGACAAACAACAGCGATGAGGTAGTTGAAAAGGTTAAGAAGTTCATCGAAGAATACAATGAGATAATAGATCTCTTAGGAACTAAGACAAAGGAAAAACCTAAAAGAGATTATCCTCCTCTTACTCCAGAGCAGCAGGATGACATGAAGGAAGACGAAATAAAAAACTGGAATTTGGAAGCTAAAAAAGGAGTACTTTACGGCGATAGTAAAATGAACAGCGCACTGAGGGAGCTCAAAAGTGCAATGGGATCATTTACCGATGTTAGTACCCTTAATCTCGCCGCCATAGGTATCTCATCCGCAAGAATGGATACAAGCGGTAAATTGGTCTTTGATGAAAAGAAGTTCAAAGAAAAGCTTTTGGAAAATCCTGATGAAATAAAGAACCTGTTTACGGGTGAGTCAAGCAAGGGAGAGGATGGTATTTCCGGAATAGCTGTCCAACTTAAAAAGGTACTTGTAAAAAATGTTGGCGAATACGGAAATACGGGACTGCTCATAGATGAAGCAGGACTTCCGGGAGGAATGACTGCAGATAAGAACCTCATTTCTGAGAAAATCAAGGACCATGATGACAAGATGAAAGACCTTAAAAGGTCTCTCGAGGTTGAAAGAAAAAGATATTGGAACCAGTTTGCGCAGTTGGAAAAGGCTATGAGCAGGCTAAACGCTCAAGGCTCATGGCTCACAAACATGACGGGAAATTAAGACAATAGGAGAGGATATGTTGAATCCATTTGAACAGTATAAAAAAACATCTGTAAATACAATGACAAAAGGTGAGCTTTTGCTTTTATTGTTCGATGAGGCAATTAAAAAGCTCAACCAGGGGAAGCTTCTGATAGAGAACAATGATTATGATAATGCCAATGTAGTTCTTGGAAAAACAAGGCATATATTCAATCATCTCATTGTTACCCTCGATGACAAATACGTCCTATCACAGGAGCTAGCAGACATGTATATGTTTATTAACGGAGAAATTATCAAGGCAACTTCAATGAAATCAGCTAAGTATATAGATGAAATTCTTCCAATTGTCAAAGAATTAAGAGATACTTGGGCAGAAGCGGATGTAATAGCAAGAGCATCAAGGAATTGACGGTGAAGTATGGAAGAGCTGTTGAAAAAAAAATTAGAAGCTGCAATGGAGATGAAAAATTTTACTGAGGAAATACGGAGTTTGTCTCCAAAAACCGATTACGATAAAATCAACTCCATGCTTGATGAAAGACAGGTGCGTATTGAAAATATTAATGCCATTAATGAGGAAATAAAGAAGAAAGAAGAGCTTTATTCGAAATTTGGAGAATTCGGCAAGTTTGATTATTTAAAAAAGGAAATAAGAGAGGTATTCAAAGAAACTGCCGAAATCGATAATTTAATTCGCAAGAATCTGAACGATGAACTGAAAAATGTCAAAAGCATTTTAAACCAGCCAGAAGAACCTACCAGACTGATAAACATAAAAGCCTGACAGCGGACCTATTTAGGTCCGCTTTAAATAAAATCACTATATGAAAATTTAATAAGGAAGTGTGCGCCTATGAAGAAAATTAAAATGAAAAAAACAAATGTACAAGAGGCAGAAACTAGGAAAAACATAAGTATAACCATGAAAATCACATTGGTGTTATTTGTCATGTTTTTTACAGCATTGCTTTTTATGGGGATTTTAATCGGTACAACAGTCAATCGCAAATTTACGGAAAATGAAAAGGAAATACTTGGAGCATCGTCTGAAGGTGTCAGCAATAAAGCCAATGCATTTTTTGAAAAATATATAGGCATAGTGCTTCAGATTGGCCAGGACAAAAACCTGCAGCAATTTCTGATTGATGTGAAGGGAAGAGATACACTTCTGGGAACAGAAGGATTTATGACTGCGGCACTGACATTGAAGGAGACGGTAAATTCTGACCCGGATGTAATACTGGGGGCGTTTATCGCCGAAAAAGACTATTACTTGTCATCACCTACGGCATTTTCGGATATTGGTTTTGATACAACAACAAGATCCTACTATAAATCCATATCCGAAGGTATTATTTGCATAACAGATCCCTATATTGATGCAATTACTGGAAAGACAGTTATCACCATTTCGGCACCGGTTAAGGTCAACGGGAAAATAGAAGGTCTGGCGGCGGTTGACATATCTACAGACAACCTTTCAAAAATTGTAAGTGGATATAAAACAGGAGAAACCGGGTATTTCACACTGATTACTGAAAATAATATAGTTGCGGCGCACAGAGATTTAGACAACATATTAAAACCCATAGATGAAATTGAACTGAGCGACAATATGATCCAGCTGATAAAGAACAAATCAGGAAATGTGTCAGAATATACATATAAGAATGAAAAGCTTATTGGAAACAGTACAGCAATCGGAAACACGGGATGGAGTATACTGTCCTCTATGACAATGGATGAATTTGAATCTAATACAAAACAGATTATTTTGAATATAGTAATTACATTTGTAATTGCATTGGTACTGCTTTTAATTGTAATGGCGTTATTGATAAGCAAAATGACAAAGCCTATAAAGAAAATAACGGAAATAACGAACAGTTTAGCCGAGGGCCAACTGGATGTGGACATAGACATAAAAGGTAGTGATGAAATCGGTATCTTGGCAAAATCAATCGAGAGTCTGACGTTAAGGCTAAAGTCCTACATAGCATATATAGACGAAAGTGTGGACGTGCTTGATGAAATGGCAGAGGGAAATTTGGCTGTGGAATTGAAAAATGATTACGCAGGAGAATTTGCCAAGCTTAAAGACTCGCTGTTGAATGTATCTGGGACATTGAAATCAACCATAGGGAAGATAAAGGAATCGGCAGATTCCATCAATATGAACGCAGAGCATGTATCCTCCGGAGCTCAGATACTAGCTCAAGGCACAACAGAGCAGGCAAGCGCAATAGAAGAGCTTTCGGCTGAAATAAATGAAATATACCAGACAATAGTGAGCAATGCAGAGTATGCAGAAAATGCAGGAAACAAAGCCCTGGAAGCATCAAGAGAAGTGGAGTCCGGCAATGTACAAATGAGGGATATGCTTTCAGCAATGGATGAAATAAGCAATTCATCAAATGAAATAGGAAAGATTATAAAGGTAATAGACGACATAGCATTCCAAACAAACATACTTGCGTTAAATGCTGCAGTGGAGGCAGCAAGAGCAGGTTCTGCAGGTAAGGGATTTGCGGTTGTTGCAGATGAGGTGAGAAACCTTGCAGGCAAGTCAGCCGAGGCTGCAAAACAAACCACATCACTCATAGAAAATTCAATCAACGCAATCCGCAAGGGAACATTGCTGGCGGACGAAGCGGGCAGGTCACTGGCAGGAATAGTGAGCAAAACAAACGAAACAAATGAGATAATAAATGAAATTGTAAAAGCATCCTCACATCAGACTGTTTCGGTAAACCAGATAAGAAGCGGGATAGAGCAGATATCATCTGTAGTGCAGGAAAATGCTGCTACAGCCGAGGCCAGCGCTGCAAACAGCGAAGAGCTTTCAGGACAGGCACATATACTGAACGATTTGGTAGGAGGATTCAATACCGATTCATTAGCAGTAAATAAATAATTTATACCCGGCAGCTCGATAAGCTGCCGGGTTTGTTATGAACAGGCTGTGAATTATTTAATTTGCCGATACAGTTAAAGTTTTCGATAATATTTCCGATAATATTATAGTACCAAAATTTTATGGAGGGTAAAAAGGAAATGGGCGGGAAAAACAATCGAAAAGACATCGTTAAAAAACATAAGTTAAGAAGCATAAAAGGAAGGCTAATGTTTATCTTGTTTGTGGGATGCACGCTGCTGCTTTTAATGAACGGAGCGATAATAGGGGCAACGGTGAACAACAGATTTACAAAAAATGAAAAAAGCATATTGAGTGAAACATCTCAGAGTGTAAGCAAGGAAGCTGAGCTTTTCTTCGAAAAGTATGTTACAATTGTCCAACAGATGGCGCAGGATAAAAACATTCAGGATTTTTTAGTAAGTGTTAAAAGTCGTGGAGATGTTTTGACAAATGAAAAATCTGTTATTGTGAGAAATACACTTATAGATACCCAGAAAGCAAACAAGGAAATAATACTTTCAGCATATATTGCGGAGGGTAATCCTTCCTATTATTTTGATGATATGGATGGATTGTCGGATGAATCTTTTGATTTGACCATAAGGGAATATTATGCAAGTATTACGGACGATAAAATATGCATTACAGACCCATACGTTGATGCCGCAACAGGAGGCATGGTAATTACAATTACGGCGCCTGTCCATGTCAATGGCAGAATAGAAGGATTGACAGCCGTTGACATTACTATCGACACTTTGGCGAATATGGTTAGCGGATACAAGCTTGGAAATGAAGGATATTTCACGCTTTTAACCGGAAACAACATAGTGGCGGCGCATAAGGACGAAGATAATTTGCTGAAGACCATAAATGAAATAGGAATCAGCCAAAATATGATTAACTCAATCGGTGACGGAGAGGTAAGAGAATACACATATAAAGATAATAAAATCATGGGCAACAGTGCTGAAATAGGAAGCACAGGCTGGAAAATAATATCCGCAATGCCTAAGAATGAATTTACATCCAATACACGCATGCTCATAGGAATTATAATTCTTATATATGTTGCAACCATAGCAGCATTATCGGTTGTGATGTTTATAATACTTGGAATTGTTACAGGGCCTATAAAAAAGGTAACTGCAATAACAAACAAGCTGGCTGAGGGTGAATTGGATGTTGACATAGATATAAAGAGCAGCGATGAAATAGGAGCACTTGCCAAATCAATCGAGAGCCTTACCTTAAGGCTGAAATCCTACATAGCCTACATAGATGAAAGTGTGGATGTCCTTGATGAAATGGCAGGGGGAAATTTAGCCGTAGAGCTGAAAAATGATTATGCGGGAGAATTTACAAAGCTTAAAGGTTCGCTTGTGCATGTTTCGGAAACACTGCAGTCAACCATAGGCAGTATAAAAGAATCGGCAGACTTCATCAGCATGAATGCAGAGCAGGTATCCACAGGTTCTCAGACACTTGCCCAAGGGACAACGGAGCAGGCAAGCGCAATAGAAGAGCTGTCGGCAGAAATAAACGAAATATATCAGACAATAGTCAGCAATGCCGAATATGCTGAAAATGCGGGAAACAAAGCATTGGAAGCATCAAGAGAAGTGGAATCCGGTAATGCCCAGATGAGGGACATGCTTTCCGCAATGAACGAAATAAGCAACTCGTCTAACGAAATAGGAAAAATTATAAAGGTAATAGACGATATAGCTTTCCAGACAAATATACTTGCGTTAAACGCCGCAGTGGAGGCTGCAAGAGCAGGTTCCGCAGGCAAGGGCTTTGCGGTAGTAGCTGATGAGGTGAGAAATCTTGCCGGCAAGTCAGCCGAGGCGGCAAAGCAGACAACTTCACTAATAGAAAATTCAATCAATGCAATTCGCAAGGGAACGTTGCTGGCAGACGAGGCAGGCAAATCGCTGTCGGGAATAGTGAACAAAACAAATGAAACAAACGAATTGATAAACGAAATAGTAAAAGCATCCTCGCACCAGACCGTTTCGGTAAATCAGATAAGAAGCGGAATAGAGCAGATATCATCTGTGGTGCAAGAAAATGCGGCAACAGCCGAGGCAAGCGCTGCAAACAGCGAAGAG
>DNNV01000278.1 GCA_003497505.1 Clostridiales bacterium
AGATGAAAAAAGACACTTTGAAAATATCCTTCCGGCATATATGAGCGGAAAAAGTCCCGAAAGTTTCAATCCTGACGCTCCTGTTTCGAGAGCCGAAATGGTTACAATATTCTGCAGGCTCAACAACCTTCCATATGATACAGTGGCACAGCTTAAATCGGTCTTTACCGACATCGAGAATCACTGGGCAAGAGATTATATAGCCATGGGAAGCAGTAAAAAATATGTTTCCGGGTATAAGGACAAAACATTTAAGCCGGACAACAGCATTACAAGAGCGGAATTTTGTCAGATGCTTACAAAGATAAGCTCTTACAAATCTCTTCTGAATGCTCTTCCTGCTTCAGAAAACTACATATATACAGATATAGGGAACCATTGGGCAAAGAAAGAAATACTTACGATTTCAAACAGAAATCTGCTGCTTGGCATTGGAGATCGCTTCAGCCCAGATGCTCCAATAACAAGAGGTGAGGTTGTTCACGCTGTCAACATGCTTTACGGATATAATCCATCGTATTTGGAACTGGCACATATAAGTACATTGTACAATAAATACTATAGCTTCAGGGACATATCAGGACACAAATATTACAATGACATAATTATATCAGTAATCGGAATGTACAGAGAGAAAATAAATTAACCCAAGGGGGATATATGATAATAAATTATATGGAAGAAATCGTCAAAAACTGCCTCAACAGTATCTTGAAGAGCGATCCTGCATATGCCGACATCTGCAGATGTGAGCATTGCATTGAGGACATTATGGCAAAGGCCCTGAATAATCTGAAGCCGTACTACATCACCACCAAAAAAGGTGAGGTCTTTGCCGAGTACTCTTCTTTGGTAACTCAGCAGCAGGCAGAAGTTATCGCAGAAGTAATCAAAGCGGTCGAATTTATATCAAAAAATCCAGGTCATTAACACAGAAAGGGACAACATCAGTTGTCCCTTTCTCTTCATATAATCTCTTTATATTATTTTCAGGTTTTTCCCAAATGACTTTATGGTCAGACTTCCTGTGGCACTGTCAAAAATTATTGTTCTTCCATAATTTTCTCCTGTGTCTTCTGCAAATAGTTTTATTTTTAGCTTCTGTAAAGTTTCCTTTGTGGCCGCAACATTTCTTTCACCTATGCTGCCGATTGAAGTACTTCCCTTGATATCGAACATCTTCGCTCCACCCGCTATCTTTGCCACCATCCTTGATCTGAGACAGCCTAAACCTTCCATTTGGCGTATCATTTCAGCAATTCCCGTATCCGCATACTTAAATATATTAGCTTTATCGTTATTTGTATTATAAGGCAGCATTATATGAGCCATCCCTGAAACCTGTGTTGCCTTGTCTATTATGCAGATTCCCACACATGAACCCAGAGCATATGATATTAAGCCCTTTGGCGCATTTACAATTTTCATATCTGATATTCCGACGTTGACTTCGCTGCTCATACTTCTATTCCAAACCTCGTAAGCAAAATTTTCAGGGATGTTGTGTTAGGAAGCAAAAGCATATGGCTGTATACTGTTTCATCCTGACAAAAATATTTTTCTCTTATGAATATTACCTTGTCAGCAGCCTCTGAAAATTCCGCTGTAACGGCATCCAACAGTGCCCCAGACATATCGATATTCAATGATGGCACAGTTATATCTATTTTCATATTTGTAAGAGATGAAATGGAATTCACGTACGATGACACCATTATGTTTCCTATCTCTGACAAAGCGGACATCTCCATTTCAGATATGTCTTCAAAGCTTTTGAGTTCGGTTCCCATCAATGAATTCAATATCAGGTGCACAAACTCCTTTTTGAGAAGGAACAGTATTATTCCGTCGATTTCTCCTTCAAATCCCACCAAAATTCCCACAACAACATTTTCCGCTCCGCCTATTGAGTCTATTATATCATCGTAGTTAAGCAGGCTTACTTCAGGCACATTCATATCTATTCTCTTTGAAAGCATTTGAGAAAGAGATGTGGCTGCATTACCCGCTCCTATATTTCCTATTTCCTTAAGTACATCTATGTGAATTTCATTTAACTCCAATGTATTGCCCCCATTATATAATTTATGTTGTTTTATATATCTATATCTGCCGGGTTAAGAGGCACAAACGTGATATCGTTGCCGTCATTGTATATCTTGGTGAAACTTAGATCCTCTCTTATCCTGTATTTCATCCAGCCTATTGTCAGCCTGGTATTTGGATACATTATTCCCTTACAGACTATTTTATGATCAGCAATGTTATCTGTTGCAACCACATCTGTCATCTGCTGCTTAATGTCAGATATCTCATTGCCTACCTTGATTTTCATAAGCATAATCTGCCTTTTCACAGAGCTTTTATTTTCTTCATCCAGGAACGAGTTCGTTATCAGATCCATCTTGTCATCTAATTCCTTCATTTCACCGGTCTTAGCCGCCAGGTCCTTTTCAAATCTGGAATTCATTTTCCTTTTAACATCAAGCAGTCTTTGTTCATCCTGATACTTATCAAGGTTAAGTACAATGTTGGTCTCGGGATTTGTCTTTCCTCCGATTGTCTTTGCATATATTAAATTATCGGCCCTGCTTGTGCCTCCAATTATGGCAGCGTTAGCGCCCTTGAGTATTATTGAATCTCCTGCCGTCACGTCGCTGTTTATCAGCGCCTCGGCAAACACAGAGCTATCGGTTTCAATAAACGAGTTTTCTATATATTTGCTGGTGATATTGCCAATTGCACAGATTTTTCCCTTACCCATACCGTTCATGCCCTTGCTGATTACAACTTCTCCGCCGGACTGTATATACGCACCTTCAACCATTCCCTTTATTTTAATATCACCTTTGGCTTTAACAGAAAAACCCTCTTTCACATCGCCATTAATAACTACGCTTCCAATAAAATCAATGTTTCCTGTGGAATTGTCCACATTGTTTACCTTGTATACGCTTTCGACAAAAACCTTGCTGTTTTTAAATTCAACACACCCATCTGTTGCTGCCAGCAGTTTAAAGCCGTCTTCGGAAATATATGTATTGCTTCCATGATTGAATGAAACATTACTTCCTCTCCTGTGGTTTACAGTACCTCCATAAACATCTATACCATCTTTTCCATCCTCCGGAGGTATTATGTGGCACAGAATTTCATTTTTCGTAACATTTTTCACATTGTTGAGATTTCTGAAATTAATTGTGCCATCTTCATCTTCATCAAACCTGTTTTCGCCAGAAATATCAAAGTCATATATAAGCTGCGCATCCTTTCCATCTATGGGTGCAACGCCTATTGCAGCAATCAGTTCCTTGGAATATTCTTTTCTGCTGCAATAGCTTATTATTTCATCTCTCATTATACCATAGGTGATGTTTTGCTCACTCAAATAAGTGAATATATCTTCACAGTTTACTTCTGCCTGTTTATCAAGCAATTCTATCCTTATATAAACCTTCAGTTTATTGGCGGAAACCAGATGACTGATTTTGTATTTTTGTAACTCTTCCTGAATAGTCTGGGTGTCTTCTCTTAAAACATCTGAATTTTTAGTACTGTTTAAGTTATTCATAGGCATCCTTTCCTATCTGAAATTATCCTCTTAAGGTATTTATGGTCTGTTCGATTTCATCTGCTGTTTTAATTACTGTTGAATTAAGCTGAAAAGCTCTCTGTACCTGGATAAGTTTAACCATCTCTTCCGAAATTTCCACATTTGAAGCTTCGATAAATCCCTGTGCTGCACTTGTGTTTTCCAAAAGAGTATATTCGGCATCCTCATTGGCAATTCTGAACAAGTTATTTCCTGCCTGAGCCAGGTCACCGTTGTTTTCAAATCCAAATATACCCGGCTCCGTATCTTCGTCACTTCCAATTATGATCGGTTCTTCGTCTTTATTCAGAACATATCCTCCCTGATATGTGAGATACTTCTCATCATCAAGATATGTAGACTGAAAAGCTCCTCCACGGGTAAACATAATTTCATCCTCAAATTGCACCGCAAAGAAACCTTCTCCCATAATAGCATAATCTGTGTCTCTTCCTGTTCTAACTGGGGTTCCCTGTGTAAATATAACATCCGCCTTATTTATCTTGGAACCGCTCCCTGATTTAAGCTCTGTATTTGCTCCCTCTGCTCCTCTTATATTTGTATACAGCAGATCAGAAAATTCAGCCTTTGTTTTCTTAAACCCTTCTGTCTGTACGTTAGCCATGTTGTTTGAAATAATGTCCATGTAGCTCTGGTTTCCTGTTGCTCCGTTTGTTGCAGTATAATACGCCTTAATCATATGCCCCTCCGTTATACTATTTTACTGATTTCGCTCACTGCCTTATCATCTGTCATATCATATATCTTCAGTGCCTGAGCTGCTGTTTGAAGCGCTCTTTGAGATGAAATCAAACCAGTTAATTCTTCTGTAACATTTATATTGGATCTTTCAATTGTTTTATTTGCTATGACAGGATAATCAAGGAGTTCGGGCTCAGCATCTGATATAAATAACCCTTCTCTGTATTTATTGAGTGAATTATAGTCTTCAAAGTCATATACAGCGATTCTGTCAACCGCCTCACCTTCAATTATTATACTTCCATCTTCGGAAAAACCGAATTTGTCACTTCCCACATAGATTTCTCCAAACTCTCCCTGTACCCTTCCTGCTCCTTCAAGCTTCAGATATCCTTCCTCATCAATGTTGAAGCTGCCATTCCTTGTATAAAGAA
>DNNV01000279.1 GCA_003497505.1 Clostridiales bacterium
CCGTGAAGTATGACGAATCTGTGCTTACAGAGGGGGATATAATAAAGGTGGTTGAAGATACAGGCTATGGTGCTTCATCTGCAGAAAGGAAAAATGCTGCTCCAAAGGCGGAACAGAAATCCGATGCGGAAAAGGAATTTAAGGAAATGAAGAAAAGACTCATAATTTCTTTCCTGTTTGCGGTACCTCTTTTGTATCTCGCTATGGGGCACATGCTTAAATGGCCGCTGCCGGATATATTTCACGGAATGGAGAATTCCATAACATTTGCTTTTACACAATTTCTCTTAGCTCTTCCGGTTATGATAATAAACAAAAAATATTATACAGTAGGATTTAAAACACTGTTCAAGGGCTCACCGAATATGGATTCACTCATTGCTATAGGAACAACCGCGGCAGTGGGATATGGAATATTTGCAATCTATAAAATAGGTTACGGCTTGGGTCACATGGACATGGATATGGTTATGCAATATTCTATGGACCTGTATTTTGAATCTGCAGCAGTTATATTGGCGTTGATTACTCTCGGAAAGTTCCTTGAAGCTAGAGCAAAGGGAAGGACATCAGATGCAATCAAAAAGCTCATGGACCTGTCCCCGAAGACAGCATTGGTTGAAAGAGACGGGCAGGAGTTTGAAATACCTGTTGAGGATGTGCAAAAGGGAGATACTATAATTGTCAAGCCCGGTCAATCAGTACCGGTTGACGGCGTGATTATTTTTGGGAACTCTTCCCTGGATGAATCAATGCTCACAGGAGAAAGTATCCCTGTAGAGAAAAAGGTTGGAGACAAGGTAATCGGGGCAAGTATCAATAAATCCGGTTATTTTAAATTTGAAGCACAAAATGTAGGCGACGACACAACATTGTCCCAGATAATCAGACTGGTTGAGGAGGCAAGCTCATCAAAAGCCCCCATATCAAAGCTCGCAGACAAAATTAGCAGCATATTTGTTCCTGTTGTAATTGCAATAGCGGTAATTGCTACAGCCGTATGGCTTATTATGGGTGCTACGTTTGAATTTGCGCTGTCAATAGGAATTGCGGTTCTGGTTATATCCTGCCCGTGTGCCCTGGGCCTTGCAACACCAACGGCAATAATGGTGGGAACCGGCAAGGGAGCTGAAAACGGAATACTTATAAAGTCAGCTGAAGCATTGGAAATCGCCCATCAGATACAGACAGTGGTCATGGATAAAACAGGGACCATAACCGAAGGAAAACCCCGGGTTACGGATATATTAACTAAGGGTATCAATGAAAATGAAATGCTTAAGATTGCAGCATCAGCCGAGAAAAGCTCGGAGCATCCGCTGGCGGATGCAGTTGTTGAAGAAGCCAAAAATAGAAAAATTGAGCTCTATGAAGTAAAGAGCTTTGAGGCAATACCGGGTCAGGGTTTGGAGGCTGTTGTAAATGGCAGCAGGTACTTTATCGGAAATTTAAGGCTTGTCAATGAAAAGAAAATTAATATAAATGATTTTGAAGAAAAAAGCACAAGGCTTGCAGACGAAGGCAAGACGCCGCTGTATTTTGCCGATGAGCAGAATGTGCTTGGCATAATAGCGGTGGCAGATGTGGTCAAGCCAACAAGCCAAAGAGCAATAAAAGAGTTTGAGGCAATGGGGATTGAAGTTGTAATGCTTACAGGCGACAACAAAAAAACAGCCGAGGCAATCAGAAAACAGCTTGGAATAACCAGAGCAATTGCAGAGGTGCTGCCACAGGACAAGGAAAGAGAGATACGCCAGATACAGCAGCAGGGAAGAAAGGTGGCCATGATAGGGGACGGAATCAACGATGCCCCCGCTCTGGCAAGAGCCGATGTGGGTATTGCCATAGGCGCAGGAACAGATGTTGCCATAGAGTCGGCGGACATTGTCCTCATAAGAAGCGATTTATTAGATGCGGTAACCGCGGTTCAGTTGAGCAAGTCCACCATAAGAAATATAAAGCAGAATCTGTTCTGGGCATTTATTTACAACACAGTGGGCATACCGCTGGCAGCCGGAGTATTCTTCAACGTATTAAGCTGGAAGCTTAATCCCATGTTTGCTGCGGCAGCCATGAGCATGAGCTCGGTTTCGGTTGTATCCAATGCATTAAGACTTAAATTTTTTAAACCTGCAAGAATGACGGCAGAACAGGAAGATAAATCCACTGCATTAAAAAATGATGACACACAAGTCATAACAGAAGACTTATCAAATAAATCAAATAATATAAACGGAGGAAATGAAATGAAAAAGGTTTTAGTTGTAGAAGGAATGAGCTGCGGACACTGCAAGGCAGCAGTAGAAAAGGCACTGAAGTCAGTTGCCGGAGTAGAGAATGCGGTTGTTGATCTTAACAGCAAGACAGCAGAGGTTACACTGACAGGAGAAGTAAGCGGAGATGCGCTGTCCAAGGCAGTAACAGACGCAGGATATGAGGTAGTTGAAGTAAAGTAAAAAATAACAATATAAAAAATGGTCTCGGCTGAGACCATTTTTTTAATATATATCCAAATCTAATTTTTCTGAGAGCTCTTTTAAAATTTGTATTCCTGCAATTGAATTTCCTTTTTCGTCAAGGGCTGGTCCATATACTCCTATTCCCATTTTTCTTGGTACAGCAGCCATAATTCCTCCGCCTACACCTGACTTTGCCGGAATACCTATATGAACCGCAAATTCTCCTGATGCATCATACAGTCCGCAGGTTGACATTATTGTCTTTGTTATGCGGCAAATGTGCTTCGGAACAATGGTTTCACCTGTTCTCACTGATACGCCGTCGTTTGCGAGAACACATCCTATATTTGCTATATCACGGCAAGTAACCTCTATGGAGCACTGCTTGAAATATACATCAAGTATGTCCTCCACGGAACCTTCTATTACATTGAAGCTTTTCATGAAATATGCGATGGAACGGTTTCTGTCTCCGGTCAGCTTCTCGGACAGATACACATCCTCGTTTATTTTTATACTTGGATTATCAGAAAGCTTTCTCGCTAGGTCCAGTATTCGTTCTGTTTTTTCTTTTGGAGAAGTTCCCGCCAAAAGGGATGTCGTAGCAATGGCTCCGGCATTAATCATGGGATTGAAAGGCTTATGAATATTTTTAAGCTCAAGGTCAACAATTGAATTAAAGCTGTCCCCGGTAGGCTCCATGCCGACCCTTTCAAAAACCTTGCTCTCACCGTTATCCATCAATGACAGCATAAGTGTAAGAACTTTTGAAATACTTTGCATTGTAAATTTTTTGTTGTAATCTCCGGCGAAGTATTCATCTCCGTCAAGGGAAATGAGATAAACACCCAAATCGCTGGCACTTGCTTTTGCAAGCTCTGGTATATATGTGGCGACTTTTCCGTAATTTGTATAGTTGCTGTTATTGTTGATAATGTTTTCAAATATTTCGTGCATGGAATGCCCCCGTTAAATATATTTGATTTAATGATATTATCATTGAGAAAATATTGCAAGAACAAATATGATAAATTGTACAAAGATAAGAGACAAAAATAAAATTGAAAATTTTTATTAAACAGTATGCCTATTGTGATATAATAATTTAAAAATAAAATTGAAGGTGGTTCTATGAAGAGGAGAATTTTTGCTTTGATTCTGCTGCCTGTTTCGTTGATTTTGACATTAATGGCGAAATACGGTACAGGATTTGCCGAATTCTATGCTTTAAATATATATCCCGTGTTTGTGGGAGCGATATCTTTTTTTACTTCAAAGGCAAGATTTTCATTTACAGAATTTATTATAGCGGCTTTGATTGTTGTGCTGACCGTATACTTGATTTCGGTTATCATAAGGTTTGCATCGGAAAAGACCTTAAAACACATCAAAGGCTTTATTTTAACTATAGCTGTTGCAG
>DNNV01000276.1 GCA_003497505.1 Clostridiales bacterium
AAATTTAGAGAAGATTTATTTTATAGGATAAATACAATAACTATAGAAGTTCCGCCATTAAAAGACAGGAAAGAAGACATTCCAATATTAATAGATTTTTTTCTGGCACAGGCTCAAAAAGAAATGAAGAAAAAGGTCAACAAGATAGAAAATGGTCTCATGGAACTACTCGTTGTATATGATTATCCGGGGAATATAAGAGAATTGAAAAATATTATAGAGAGACTTGTGGTATTAAGTGATGACGGTGTAATAAAAAAAGCAGATTTGCCTGATCTGAAAATCTTTAATAATGAAGAAAACAGCGAAATCAGATCGCTCAAGGATGTACGCCAAATTGCTGAAATAAAGTATATTAAGTACGTGCTTGAAAAATGCAACGGCAATATATCCGAATCGGCAAGGCTGATGGATATAAGCAGGAGGCAGCTGTTTAATAAATTAGTAGAGTATGGTATAAAGCAATAGATTGAGAAGTTTATTTCCTATGCAAGGAAATTTTTTGCCCAAATATTTAGCTTGAAATAATCAATTATGTTATTTCAAGCTTTTTCTATTGCTGAAAACGTTGATATATGTATATTCTATTACCTTATGAGAATAATATTTTCATATTGGTATGAAACTTGCTTAATATAATGTGCAAATATTAATTAATACTTGGAGGTATTAAATGAAGGAAAAAAAGGTAGCAAGAAAACCTTATTTATGGGAGGCATTGCTCTCATTCGGATTTTTAATTGCAGTAATGGCAATAGGAATTGTAGTATATGAATCTAATCCGCATATACCTATGCTTATCGGTACATTATTTGCGGTATTGATTGCATTCAGACTTGGGTTTTCCTGGGATGAAATTGAAAAGTCAATGTTTGATGGTATTTACCAAGCATTGCAGGCAGTTATAATTTTGGCTATTATAGGTGTACTCATTGGTGTATGGCTGTTATCAGGTGTTGTACCAAGCATGATTTATTATGGTCTCGCAATTTTAAAACCAAGCATATTCTTAGTTGCGACAGTTATTATTTGTTCAATTACTTCTTTGGCAACAGGTACAAGCTGGGGTACGGCAGGAACAATAGGTATTGCTCTGATGGGTATATCCAAAGGTCTCGGAATACCGGCGCCAGTTGCAGCAGGTGCAATTATATCAGGAGCTTACTTCGGTGATAAAATGTCTCCTCTTTCTGATACAACAAACCTGGCTCCGGCAGTTTCCGGAACTGACGTGTTTACACATGTGAAGGCGATGCTGCCTACAACTGTTATAGCATATGCAATAGCTCTGATCTCATTCCTGATAATGGGCTTCAAATATGCGGGAGCAAGCTCAGATGTAACAGCAATAGCTTCAATAAGAGACGGATTATCAGCTAATTTCCACATTTCTCCATTGTTGTTACTTCCTCCTCTGGCAGTAATATTGGCTATGGCCTTCAAAATGCCTGCTATTCCGGGAATAACCATAGGAATAGTGATTGGAGCATTGGAAGGAGTTATATTCCAGGGTGCTAATTTTGGAAATATTTTAACAGCTGCTTATGACGGGTTCACATCTCAAACAGGGCTTGCTGCCATAGATGAACTTTTAACAGCAGGCGGTTTAATGGGAATGATGTATTCAATTTCCCTTACAATAATAGCGATGATGTTCGGCGGAGTTATGGAAAAAACAAGCCAGCTTGAAGTTATTGTAAACAAACTACTCAGCGGAATAAAATCCACAGGTGGATTGATTTTAATGACAGTGTTAACATGTATCGGATGTAACGCAACAATACCTGAGCAATATATTTCCATAGTTATACCGGGAAGAATGTACAATAAAGCATATAGAGATAAAGGCCTTCATCCTAAACAGCTTTCAAGCACTCTTGAAGGAGCAGGAACAGTTACTTCATCCTTAATTCCATGGAATACATGCGGTGCCTTCCTTTATGGTGTATTGGGAGTTACGGCATGGGAATATGGAAGATATGCAATATTTAACTACATGATGCCGTTGGTTGTTGTTGTATTCGGATTCCTTGGATTGTTCATATATAAGATTTCCGATGATCCTTCTACCATTATTGGTGCAGTAAATCCAGAAGAAAAATAATATATCATAACGAATGCTCTGAAATTATTTACAGATAATTTCAGAGCATTTTTAATTTAACAATGCAAATACTTAATTTAATATCCTTTTATGGCATTATACTAATTAAATAACATAGTTGTACAAACCCCTTGTTTTTTTTGTGTAAGTATTGTAGAATAGTGTTGTTATTTTTTTAACATTTATTTACTTACCAACAAAATAAAATACAGGAGGAGAAAATGTTTAAAAAATTTACTAACAGCTGTGTATTTATAATGAATAAATACCTGCCTGACGCATTTATTTTTGCAATTGTACTTACAATTATTACTTTTGTCGGGGGAGTGGCATTAACCGGTCAGACACCTTTTCAAATGCTGCTTCACTGGGCAGGTCCTAAGGGATTCTTCGGTCTTCTTCCATTTACAATGCAGATGATTTTAGTGCTGGTTTTAGGAAGCGCTATGGCACAGGCAAAAGTATTTAAGAATCTTCTTAAAAAAATTGCAAAGACTGCCAAAACACCAGTAAGAGGTATTATGATAACTGCTTTTATATCAGTTATTGCATGCTGGATAAACTGGGGCTTCGGTCTGGTTATAGGTGCTTTGCTGGCGAAGGAAATTGCCAGAGAGGTTAAGGGGATTGATTATAGGCTTCTTATAGCTACCGCATACTCAGGATTTATCGTATGGCACGGAGGAATATCCGGTTCCATACCTCTTCAGGTAGCAAATCAGGGTGCACTTGCAACAGTTGCTCCGGAAATATTTGATAAAAGCTTTACTATAGCTACAAGCAATACTATTTTTTCACCTATGAACCTATTTATATCGGGAATAATTATTTTTGGACTTCCCTTTGTATGCAGGGCTATGATGCCGGACAAAGAGCACACTGTGGAAGTTGATCCTGCTAAATTAATAGAAAAAGAACGTGCAAATGAAGATCCTTCCAACTTTACTCCTGCCGACAAAATGGAAAGAAGCAAAATTTTATGGCTGATAACATTGGCTTTAGGTTTCTCTTATATCATATATAACTTTACCAAGGTAGGCATAAATCTAAGTCTGGATTTCGTTAATTTCATTTTCATGTTTGTGGGAATACTTCTTCACGGAAATCTGAGAAACTACATTGATGCCATAACTGACGCAGCCTCAAGCGCAGCCGGAATAATCCTTCAGTTCCCGTTCTACGCCGGAATAATGGGCATGATGACAGGAGGTAATGTTGATGGAGTATCATTAGCAGCCGTAATATCAAATGCCTTTGTAAGCATTTCCACAATAAAGACATTTCCTCTGTTCACATTCTGGAGTGCTGGAATAGTAAACTTCTTTGTTCCATCAGGTGGAGGACAATGGGCTGTTCAGGCACCAATTATGATGCCAGCCGGAAATATACTGGGCGTGGCTCCTGCCAAGACGGCAATGGCTATTGCCTGGGGAGATGCGTGGACCAATATGATTCAGCCGTTCTGGGCACTGCCTGCATTATCAATTGCAGGATTAAGCGCGAGAGATATTATGGGCTACTGCGTAATAACATTATTATTCAGCGGGCTGGTAATATCAGCTGGGTTCCTCATATTCTAAGAAGTGCTCATTTAGTTAAATAATAAAGGAATAATATCACAAATTATGGGAAATAATATAATTTGTGATATTTTTTTATTGGAGGTAATATGAAGGTAGGAATTCCTAAGGGGTTGCTGTATTACAAATATCATCCCTTTATAATTACATTTTTCAGCGAACTGGGTGCTGAAGTAATAACATCTGAAGAAACCGACAAAAACATTTTGGATTTGGGAGTTAAGCACTGTGTAGACGAAGCATGTCTCCCCGTTAAAATTTTTCACGGCCATGCGGCATCTTTAAAGGGCAAATGCGACTTAATACTAATTCCGCGAATTATGCAACTCAGAAAGAACGAATTCATATGTCCGAAATTCTGTGGCCTGCCGGAAATGGTATTAAACAGCATCGAGGATATGCCTGCGGCAATAACGGAACCAATTTATGCAACATCCAAAAAAGACCTGTACAGGTGGGCACAGTCAGCCGGCAGAAAAATTACGTCAAACAGCTTTAAAATCAAACAGGCATATAAAAAAGCATACGATAATCAGATGATTCATACTACAGGTGTAAAGGATGATTCTAATGACATAAAAATAGCTCTTGTAGGACACCCCTATAATATATACGACAGCTTCATAAACATGGAATTGATTTCAAAGCTTAGTGAGCTTGGTGTATCTGTAGAAACCATGGAATTCACTCATGACTTTTTAATTAATTTAGAAATCAACAACCTGTACAAGAGACCATTCTGGACATTTGCCAGAGAGAATTACGGCTTTTCTGTCAATGCTGTAAAGGAAAAGAGAATTGATGGAATTATTTATGTTTCATCCTTCAATTGCGGAACCGATTCAATAATAATTGAGCTTATAAAGGATAAAATAGGCAGCTTTCCGTTTCTAACGCTTAAGCTTGACGAGCATACAGGAGAGGCGGGAATATATACAAGACTTGAAGCGTTCACAGACATGCTGGAAAGGAGGATGAGGAATGAAAGTAACCTTTCCGCACATGGGTAACATATACATTGCAGCTAAGGCGCTGCTGGACGGCATGGGAGTAGACTACGTAATACCCGAAAAAAATAACGATGCAGTACTAGAAATAGGCTCTCTTTATTCTCCCGAGGAAATATGCCTTCCCTATAAAATAATGATTGGAAACTATATACGTGCAATCGAACAGGGAGCAGATACAATTATTCTTGCAGGAAGCTGCGGACCTTGCAGGTTCGGTGAATACTGCGAGCTGCAGATGAACTTAATGAAATCATTAGGCTACGATGTAAACTTTATTGTAATAGATTACCCAAAGGATATTGGAATAAAAGAATTATACAGGAGAATAAAGGTTTTGTCATCAGCGGGCAGTAAAAATACTATAAAAAAAATACATGCGTTTTCAAGTTCTGTAAAAGTAATGAATTTAATAGATGAAATAGAGCAATCAGCACACATGTACGCCGGATATGAGAGAAACAAAGGGGAGTGCAAGAACTTACTGAACAAATGCAAAGCAGATATAATGAACTGCACCAATCCTAAAGAAATGATTAATCTTCTTAAAGCATACAGAGAAAAGTTAAATCACATTGATGTGGATATAAATAAGGATCCGTTACATATTGCCATAATAGGAGAAATCTACACAGTTATAGAGCCCTTTTCAAATTTTTATATAGAAGATAAACTGATGGACTATGGCGTATCATCCAGCAGGGGACTTACTCCAAGCTGGTGGGTAAAGAATGCGGCCCTCAGTCCTCTTAAAATTAATTCCTTACATATAAGGAAAAACGCCAAAAAATA